>CAZCEM010000018.1:0-13239 GCA_964497555.1 uncultured bacterium | reverse complement strand
TTCACCGACGACGCCCAGGCTATACTCTCCTACCCTGGATAGTGAGGCGTAACCTTTCCCAAAGATATCGACGTCAAGACCGTTCTTTTGGGCTGTAATTCTAACTTCATTCTCGATAATAGGATCGAGTTCTTCCAGCACCAGCACACGTTGATAACCTCGCTTAAGAAATCCGGCGACAATATCGGAGGGGAAAGGATAGGTGACGCCGATCTTCAACAGCCCAACCCGGTCGGTGAGACCCTGGCGATGTATCACTTCCAGGGCGAAGGCGAACGCTACTCCTCCGGCGATGATGGCGCTTTTCTCTCCCTCTTCGGCGTCATAATCGAAACATATCTCGGTATTCTGATTCAGCGACTCCCGAACCGGAGCGCTTATTAGGTTGGCTGCTAACGAGCGGTGAGCCGCAGCGGTCCGCGCTGGGATATTCAGATGTCGCGGAGATTTCGAGAAGTCCGGCGTCTGGTCGAAGACGGCGACGTCCCCTATTCGGACGATGCCGCGGGAGTGACTGACGCGAGTCGTCATACGGACCAGCGCCGGCAGTTTAAGTTGGCTGGAGAGAACAAAGGCTTCCTTGGTCATCCGGCAGGCGTCTTGCGGAGTAGCCGGATTGAAGACCGGCAGCGAAGCTAAGGGGCCGTAATAGCGCGAATCCTGCTCGGTAGTGCTCGAAAAGCAGCCCGGGTCGTCGCAAACCACCACCACCAGCCCCTGCCCGATAATCTGGTAGGCGATGGTCATCAAGGGATCGGAAGCGACATTCAATCCGGCGCTCTTCATGCAGCAGATTGCGCTCCGGTTGCCGAGCGAATAAGCGATGGCCTTCTCAAGAGCTACCTTCTCGTTGACGCTGTATTCAAAATAGATGGGATCGGCGGTTAGTTCCGGGTAGCGTTCCTTTTGAAAAGGATCTCTCTGAAAAGCGCTGGCTCGTCGAAGTGTTTCGGAAATTTCGGTGGAAGGGGTGCCGGGATAGGCGAACACGCCGCGGACGCCGGCTTCGACAGCTCCGCGCGCCACGGCTTCGTTGCCCATCAGACAGACGTTTCGGGGTGGCTCATACGATGCGAGAATTTCGGCGATGCTGATCATTTGAACTCAGATTATCCCGTTCTTTTTCAGCCGTTCAATCTCTTCAGCATTCAGTCCGATTTCTCTAAGCAGCGCTGTGCTATGTTCCCCCAGCCGCGGAGCGCAAGCCATTAGGAAGTTCTGTTCTTCAAGAAATTCAGTGCTGACAGGAGGGGGAAATAGTGAGACCTCTTTGGACGAGGGAAGTCTGGTCTTTAACATGTGCTTTTTAACGAACTCGAGATCCCCGACTTCTTTAATAGTATGCACCGGCGAAACCGACAATCCCTGCGCCAGCGCCAGCTCAAGGAACTTCGACGTCGTATAAGCCCGCAGTCCGCGACGGATGTCGGCGTAAATGTTCGCCTTATCCAGACTTCTCCCCTGGTTCGTCATTCGGTCGGGCGTGGCGATGGACTCGAAACCGGGGATCTGCGCAAGTTTCTGCCATTGGGAATCGTTACCTATGGCAAGATATACATAGCCATCCCTGGTCGGGTAGCAATTGCAGGGAATGAAGCTGCGATGCTCGTTGCCGCTGCGGGTGAAAAGCTGCGACTCGTCTTCGACGAAGGCGAGCTGAGGCAGGGCTGTGAGGAGCCAGGAGGCAGCGCATTGCGCCATGGAAATATGAATCTCCCGACCTCCCGAACACTCCGCCTGGTCGAGCAGCGCCAGAACAACCTGAGTGAAGGCTTCATCGCCGGCTTTCAGATCGACGATCGGCAGCCCGCAGAGCATCGGATCACGCTCCGGTTCACCGGTCAGGAACATATACCCCAGATATGCCTGCAAGGCTGGATCATAGCCGGCACGCTCGGGGCAATCCGGACCGAAGGCGGAAATCCCGCACCAGATAAGATTGGGATTCGCCTCGTGCAGGTTTTCATAGTCAATGCCAAGCTGTTTATAGCGCTTTGGCAGGGTGTTGCAGAGGAAGATATCAACTTCAAGCCTTCTGATGATAGTCTTGAGGAGTTCTCTTCCTTCCCTCTCCTTCAGATTCAGGGTAATCGCTTCCTTGCCGATATTGGGTGCGATATAATAGGAGTGGAGATCGTCTAAGCCGGTATCCTCGCCGATGTATCGGTTCGGATCGCCGCCCCTGCCGCGGCCGTCTTCAGATGGAGATTCTATGCGTATGACCCGCCAGCCGAGTTGGGTGAAACGCTGCGTTGCATAAGGTAACGTGAGCGCCTGTTCAAGCGACAGGATAATCTTCTTTGACATCGTCAGAGCTGGTACCGGCCGTCGATGACCTCGGTGAGGATACCGTGGGTGGCTCGAGGATGAATGAAGGCGAAGTTGCGCTTATGCTCGGCGAACCAGCGCGGGGTCTGATCGATCAAGCGAACATTGTTCCGCTTCAGCAGCTCGAGGGACTCCTGGCAATTATCCACGTTGTAGCTGATGAGCATCACGCCTTCGCCGCGCGCTGCTATGAACTTCGCCACCTCGCCGGTGCCGTCGAGGTCTTCCATGATCTCGATGGCCGTGGGTCCGACCATAAAGCCGACGACCCGGATTTTTTCCGGAGCGTCTTCATATCGGTAAGCGACCTCCCAGCCGAAGGCGGCGATATAATCTTTTTCCGCCTGCAGCACGTCTTTGACAGCGATGCAGATATGATCCACAAAGTTAGTTTTCAGTTGTTCGGGCATACAGTTCTCCCTTGGGGAAAGAGTCTGAGTCGCCTCTCCCGGATGTTATCGGGTTGTGAAGCGCTAAAACTTAGAGACGAACGGGATATTTCCTGTTTCAGGCGCACCGGGGGGAAGCTTGAAGAATATTGCCGCCGGCACCGGGCAGGCGTCGAAACATTCGCCGCACTGCAGGCAAAGGTCCAGAATGATCACGGCCTTTCCCTTGAATTCTCCGATGATGTCCGAGGGGCAGGCTCTGGCACAGGCCATGCAGCCATTGCAGCGAAAGGCGTCGATCCAAGGATACAATCCGGTGGAGCTGGAACCTGAATGGGGATAGACGCTCATCTGCGTGCCGGGAATCTGCGGCTGAGCGCTGGAGATTTTCGATAATATCATTCGATTTCCTTCAGTAGATTTTGCGGAGCCGCGGGCTTGCAATCGCCTCCGGCGCCGCCATATCTTCGACGTTGACGTTAAAACCTCATCCCGAGACGGTAGCCGTCCTGGATGGCATCAATCCCCCGCCTCACCCAGAGACAGTCGCCGATTTTAGCGACGTCGCCGGAATAAATCCCATAATTCAAATCCTCATTCGGAACAAGAGACGCCAGGATAATCATGTCAGCGGGCACCATCTGGTTCACGAACTTAGTCTTCTCTTTAGTCTTGGTGTCCACCAGCATCCAATCGGCGATGAGTCCTTCCTCGGTTATCTCTTTGACCTTACCGTAAGTCAGCTGCCCGACTTTCGCCTGCTTCAGCCTCAGCCGGTACCTCCAGATGTAGGAGGGCGTCACATCCGCGCCGAAGCGCGCTGCCGGGTCTATCATCGCTACACTGGCGCCTTCAATCTTCTCCCGGTGCTGCTTTTCAAGCACGTATAGTGTAAGTGAGATTGCCGCGCCGGAGCCGCCGAGGATGACCACGTTCTTGCCAATCTTAACCTTATCGGTGAAGACGTCGAACATACTCACCACGTGCGGCAGGTTGGCGCCGGGGACGTTGGGGACTTCTGGAACGGCGCCGGTGGCGATCACCAGCGAGTCGGGCTTCTCTTCCTTGAGGAGTTCCCGAGTTACCGGAGTTTCAAGCACGAATTTTACTCCGTGCTTGTCACACATCGCCTTTTTATGATTAACCCAGCGCATGAATTCTTCATCGTCCCAGTAATGGTCTGAGCCTTCTCCCCAAGGATTTCGCGAGGCATAATACCACTGCCCTCCAACATTACCGGTTTTATAGAAGACGGAAACATTATGCCCTTTCTCCCCGGCGATGGCGGCGGCTTGAAGCCCGGCGACACCCGCCCCGGCAACGAAAATCCGTCTCTTAATTTGAGTTCGGGGGAAGCCGTAGTAGCCCCACTCACGCTCGCCTTCATGGCCGCAGGAAGGGCGCACCGTACAGGTTACTGCTGCATCTCTGAAGAGCCGCGCCAGACAGACCTGGCAGGCGACGCAGGGGATGATTTCCTCCTGTCGGTCCCACATAATCTTGTTGGGGAGCGCTGGATCAGCAATCTGAGGACGGCACATCTCCCAGATGTCGAGTCGGCCTTCGGCGATCGCCTGCTCGGGGAGTTCAGGCGTGAAGAGCCGGTACGCCATGGCTACCGGGATATTCAGCGTCTTCTTCATTCTCTCGGCGATGTACAGCCATTTCCCCATGGGGATGTCGCGGGAGATGACCGAGCCGAGCGATTCCTGCCACCCGACCGTGACGCTTAAATAGTCGCACCCGGCTGCTTGGGCAATCTTGATGGACTCCAGACTCTCGGACTCTGTGTTGCCATTGACGTCGTCCAGCATTTCCCAACCGCATAGTCGAATGCCGACGGCCACATCGTCGGGAACCTCGCGGCGGATGCCCTCGATTATCTTACGCATAAAGGCGCTGCGGTCAAAGATTTCGCCGCCGTACTCGTCTGTGCGCTTGTTGGTGTATTTGGAGATAAAATTGGAGATGAGATAACCAACGATCCCCGAGACCTCGATGATCTCGTATCCCGCTTCCACGGCTCGCCTAGCCCCTTCGATATGCTCTTGGATACAGACTTCGATGTCTTCGACGGTCATCTCACGCTGGGGACGGAAACGACGCAGCCGTTGAGGGACCGCCGAGGGTCCGACGGTGTAATCGAGGTTGATACCACCCACTCGTCCGCAGTGCATCAACTGGAGACAGGCGAGCGCGTCGCCTTGGTGGATGATATCCGCCATCCGTTTCAAGCCGGGGAGGTATTTGTCATCCCAGATCCCCATCATGCCGACGTAACCCTGACCCTCGCCGCGTGGATCCGTGTATGCGCCCTGGGTGGTAACGATGCCCGAACCGCCTCGCGCATGCGCCTCGATATAAGCGAGTTCCTTTTCGGATACGAAGCCGTCGGAGTAGTTGTAATTAGTCTCCGTGGAGGCGTATTTTATCCGATTCTTTGCCCACAATTGTCCGATCTGAATCGGACTGAAGATGTGGGGGTATTTTTTTTCACCTGGTAGCATTTCTCTCCATTGTTCGAACTAAGTCCGGTTTTACTGGCTGCTCAATCCGGAGGAAGCAGCGGCATTTCTGCCCGTTGTTGTCTCTTTATTATGAAATCTGTAAGCCCTCTGCGCGTTCTTTGAATTATTCTCTTCCGAGGTGCCGAAGGCGCGTCTTTGCGATCCTCGACTTGCTCAGGGGGAGGCAATCTCAAATCTTATGTCTCTTAAAGGTGATTTTAGATTGCTTCATCAGCCTTCGGCTGATTCGCAAAGACGCGCCTTTGACACGCGCTCTGCCAATATTTCAAAGGACTCTTTCAAACTTTCACACTTACTAACTTGCAAACTCTAAAAGTATATCGGCTCCTGATACTCCCCATACACATCTTTCAGAGTCTGGGTGATTTCTCCTACCGTGGCATAAGCCTTCACCGCCTCAATCACCGCCGGCATCAGGTTCCGGTCCGCCTCGGCGTCCTGCCGGATTCTCAGCAGGCATCGCTCAACCTCGGCCGCATCCCGCGAAGCTTTCACCTGTTTCAATCGCTCGATTTGAATTCGAGCGTCATCCTCGTTGTAGGTGTGAAACGCGACGGATCGCGCGTTCTCCTCCGTGCGGTAGATATTGACGCCGACCTTCTTGATTTCACCAGTCTGGATAGCCTTCTCTCTCAGATAGGCCTGCTTGGATACAGCTTCCTGCATCGCACCGGAAGCGATCGCCTGCAAGATTCCACCATTTCGATCGACCTCCTCCATCTGCTGCGCAATTGCGTCCTCGAGCTGATTGGTCAGAGTTTCAATATAATAGGATCCTCCCAGCGGATCGGGGGTGTCGCAGATGCCCATCTCGTGAATCATGATTTGCATCGTGCGGAGCGAGATTTCAGCGGCTTTCTCGGTCGGGATAGTGTAAGCTTCGTCGTAAGAGCAGAGCGCCATCGTCTGAGTGCCGGAAAGGGCGCTGATCAGTGCGTAGTAGGCGCTGCGGATGATATTATTTTCCGGCTGTTCCTTCGTCAAACCGCCGCCGCCGCCCCCGGCGATCATTCGCAGCCAGCAGGAGCTTTCCTCGGCTGCGCCGTACTGTTCGCGGATGATCTTCGCCCAGAGCCGCCGCCCGGCGCGGAACTTGGCAATCTGTTCGAAGAAATTACCATGGATGTCGAAGTTGAACGATAAGCGCGAGGCGAAGTCGTCGATAGTAAGTCCGCGCTTCAGAATCTCGTCGATGTACGCCTTAGCAATGCAGAAGGCGAAGGCCATCTCCTGTACCGGATTGGCACCCGATTCCCGGATATGATAACCGCAGACACTGACCGGGCTGTATTTTGGCACCTCTTTGGCGCAGTATTCGATGATATCAACCACCATCTTCACCGATGGTTTTACCGGGAACACCCACGTTCCCCGCCCGATGAACTCTTTCAGGATGTCGTTTTGGGCGGTCCCGCGAAGGTTTCTGATATCGAAGCCGAATTTCTGGGCGGTTGCCAGATACATGGCGACCAGAACGATGGCGGAACCGTTGATGGTAAGGGAGACTGTGATGTCATCGAGATCGATGCCTCGAAAGACCTCTTCGAAGTCAGCCAGCGTATCGATCGACATGCCGACTCGCCCCACCTCGCCCAGCGCCCTTGGATCGTCCGAGTCGAGGCCGATTTGGGTTGGGAGATCGAAGGCGACGTTCAGCCCCGTCTGTCCTTCTTTAATGAGATATAGGAAACGTTCGTGGGTCTCGGCGGGGGTGCCGAATCCGGCGTATTGACGGATGGTGAAAGGACGCTTCCGGTACATCAGCGGATGAATGCCTCGCGTGAAGGGGTATTCGCCGGGACGGCTTACATCCCTTTCTGGGCGAGAGTCAGCAACTTGGGCTGCGGTGTACAGCGGTGCGACTTCGAGTCCGGATTCAAGCGTGATTTTCGGAATCTCTTTACGGGCTGGTTTCGAGTCTTGAGTGCTCATTAGGTGCTCGTCCTTTGCTCCGAGAAACGCCGGCAGAATTCAATCACTGCTTCAATGGTGGTTCCAGTCGGAAAAGCCGCCAGTGCACCGAAAGAAACCAACGCCGCGACATCTTCATCGGGGATATTTCCTCCCACGATCCAGGGGATCGAGAGGTTCCGTTTTTCAATCTCATCCGCCATCTGCTGGCAGAGTACTTTATGGGTGCCGGAGAGGATCGAAAGTCCGATCAGATCGACGTCGCTCTCGACGGCATTGCGGACGATGTCCTCAATGGACTTGCGGAGCCCGGTATAGACGACTGTGAAACCGGCTTCGATCAAGGCGTGAGCGAGCACTTTAACGCCCACGTCATGACCGTCAAGACCCGGTTTGGCGAGAAGTATCTTGATTTTTGGATTCTCTTTCAAATTCCCAACTCGCGGGCAATGTTGATTTTCAGTATTTCGTTGGTTCCCCCGCCAATCAGCGTGAAGCGAGCGTCCCGCCAGTAGCGCTGGACTGGATATTCCATCGCATAGCCATAGGAAGCGAGAATGCGGGAAGCCTCGTCGCAGATTGAATTGGCGCACTCGGAAGCGTAGAGCTTCACCATTGCCGACTCTTTCTGGCGGGGAAGATTCCGGTCGCTGAGCCAGGCAGCATAGTAGAGCATCTGTCGGGAGGTTTCGAGCTGCACGGCCATATCAGCCATTTTCATTGCTACGGCCTGGAATTTCCCGATTGGTTTGCCGAATTGAACCCGGACTCCGGCATATTCGAGGGCGTCCTCATAAGCCGCGGTCGCCACTCCGACAGCCAGAGCAGCCGTCATAATCCTGATCTCAGCCAGTATCTCGATCAATCCCTTTGTTCCTTCACCCAAGCCGCCGAGGAGATAATTACGCGGCAGTATAACATCATCGAACGTTACTTCGCTGGTAATCGAGCCGCGGACTCCCAATTTGTCGATGTTCCTTCCCACCTGGACACCGGAAAGGTGGGCCGGCACAAAGAAGATGGAAAGTTTGTCGTTCTTATCGGTGCGCGAGAAGACCGTGAAAAAGTCGGCGTAGGGCGCGGATGTAACCCAGGTTTTCTGGCCGTTCAGCAGAAAATGGTCATTGAAAACTTTGGCGGTGGTCTTGATAGCCATCAGATCGCTGCCAGCGTCCGGCTCGGTCATGCAGATGCCGCCGATCTTATCCCCTTCCAGCGCGGGTTTGAAGTAGTTCTCGCGGATTTCATCGTCGCCGTCCCGGTAGAGGAAATAGGTTGCCATCAACGACTGCATCATGCACGGCGCCGCCAGCGACAGCGAGCCGCGCGCCAGCTCGACCAGCGCCAGACAGTAGCTGATAATGTCCCCCCCGGTGCCGCCGGCGTCTTCGGGATAGCGCATCCCGAAGAATCCCAGCTTGCCGACCTCACGGAACAGTTCGCGGGGGAACTCCTTCCGCTCGTCTATCTGCGCCGCGACCGGCTTGACCTTCTCGTTAGCAAAGCGTCGGAAGGTCTGCTGGATGGCTTTTTGAGTGTCAGTAAGTTCAAAGTCCATGTTAATTCATCGCCATTCTTGCTTGAACGTCTCCGAGGCCCATCAGCAGGTTCTCAACCAGAATGTCTTCGTCCAGTTCGTCCCAATGGAGACCCGTTCCCCCGCCGCTGATGATGTATTTCTGTCTCCGCTTCGGTGTGGTGCTCAACAGACGTGGAAAATACCACAAGGGCACGCCCAGTTGTCTGCCGTCGGCAAGCTCAAGCCGCATGGTTTCTTCGTCTATGTGCAGCGTGATGGCAGAGGGTTTACTCGCCAAAGTGTTCATCCCTGAATCTCTTGATTTTTTCTAATCTACGGCAGTTGTTCAGAAAACCTTAATAACTGAGACTTGCTCAAGCTCACCCTCGAGGCGCATCTCGATCTTCATCACTCCAGCTCTGGTCTGGCAAATGTTGAAAGTTTATCGGTCATTAACGCCCTTAAGAATCTCCATCCCGTATTCCACTATGGACTTCTCCTCCGACACCACCCCGTTCTTCACGTCCATCATCACCTTCTCACGTGGTCGTTCTTTCGGATCGCCGTATCCGCCGCCGCCGGAGGCGATCTGGTGGTAGATTGTTCCAGCCGGAATATTCTCGATCAAGTCCTTGCTCATCGGAATTCGCTCAGATCCATCGGGATATTTCAGGGCGATGCGATTGAGGATGCTGCTCTTCCCCCCGAAGAGACCATAGGGCGCCACTTGATCGCCGTCGCCGAAGACAACCAGCGTCGTATTATCCGCTCCAATCTTGATCCATGTTTCGACGCCCAAGCCGCCGCGCCACTTGCCGGCGCCGGCCGAGTCCGTCAGATATTCGTGACTGATGATCTGGTGCGGCGTCTGCCGTTCATACATCTCGTAATCCTGGTCAAGCACGCCGCCTGAAGCGTCGATCATCCCGATATGATCATACCCGTCGTCGCCCATCAGCCCCCCCGAACCGCCTTTCATTCCAAGGAAACCGATATCGACATATTTTCGCCCGGTGTCGGGATGAATCCCCGTGAACAGCGAGCAGAGCAGGTGGTTCCATCCGGCGGTAACCCGTTCAGGGATGGCGGTCGAGAGCGCCTTGAAGATGGCGTCCGCGGTTTGAGGACAGAGGTGGTTGCCAAAGGTGGTCGCCTTGGGATAAGATGCGTTCAATATCGTTCCTTCCGGCACGATGTAGTTGAGAGGCTTGATCATCCCTTCGTTGTGCGGGATATTGGGATTGACCATCTGCAGGAAGGTCAGCGTGATAGCCGAGCAGGTCGAGGTATAAGTGCCGTTGACAAAGCCGTTGGTCTGAGGGGAGGTCTTGGAAAAGTCAAAGGTGATCGATTCATCCTCTACGGTAACATCAACATGAACGGTAAAGACCGTTCCGGGATGTCTCCCGTCGTAATAGACATTGCTCTCCCCCTCGTATTTACCATTTGGTATGCTTCCAATCTCTTTGCGCATCATCGCTTCGGTGGCTTTGAACAACTCCGCCTTATGCTCCAGGAAGCGGTCCAATCCGTATTTCTCGATCAAAGCCTGCAGACGTCTCTCGCCTAGCGTGCAGGCGCCAATCTGAGCCTTGAGGTCCTCCTCCACAATCTGGAGGCGAATGTTTGCAAAGATCAGGTTCCAGACGTCGCGGCGCAAGCGTCCCTTTTCGAAGACTTTGACAGCCGGGATCCGGAGCGCCTCCTGCCAGACCTCGGTGGCGTTTGGGTTGTATCCTCCCGGGACGGCTCCTCCGATGTCCGCCTGATGCCCCTTGGCTGCCGCCCAGCCGACCAGCGTATCGCCCCTAAATATCGGCTTGAAAATCGCTACATCATTGTTCTGATTGCCCATCGAAAAGACGTCGTTGTGGAGGATGACGTCCCCGGGGTGGATGTCGCCTCCATAGTAACGGATAATATGACGGCAGACGGGACCGAGCGAAAAGGATAAGATCGGCAGATTTTCCGTCTGTTCGAGCATACATCCTTCGGCGTCGTAGATACCGGTAACGAAGTCCTTGGCCTCGCAGAGTATTGGTGAACGGGTTGTCTTAGCCAGCGAGATGCTCATCTCATCGGTGATCGATTTGATCGACCGTTGAAAGATTGAGAGCAGGATTTTGTCGATCATCTCTTCTCTCCGAGCTTCGTTGAGTTCTCACGGGGACCATTTGGAAATATCCGTCGGTCGTACACCAGATAAGAGCCATATTCATCGACGAAGCAGTCGTAACTGCTGCTGATGAAAATCGAAGTGTCGGTTTTTTCAATCACGGCCGGCCCGCGAATGGTCAGACCGTTCAGTGGCATGTCGCCACTGTACACCGGCGTTCTTTGGAAATCATTCAATTCGGGGATGAATACGGGTCTTTCCGGTTTCAATGCTGCCTCAAGTGAAACGCTCTTTACGGTTTCGCCGAGGAAGGAGGGTTTTTCCGTCAAACCGATGACTCTCAGCCGAACATTAATCATTTCGATTTCCGTGCCTTCTTCCTCCAGTGAATACCCGAAGAGCCGGTTATGTTCGAGGTGAAAAGCGCTGCGGATGTATTCGAGGTTGTGCGATAGGATATCTTCCCAGGAGACCGCAAGTTGCACTTCGTGATACTGCCCCAGGTAGCGCAAATCGAGCGCGGGATGGAGTTGGATTCGATGTTCCGGGACGCCTTCACTCAACAGTGCCTCGACGCCGCTATCTTTCATCTCGTATAACAATTGAATCACGCGCTCCTGGTCGAGGCTTGAGAAGATTGCGAGATGGGAACGAACATAATCATGTTTCAGATCACCCAGCAGCATCCCCGCCGCGCAGAGAGTCGAAGCGACGTTGGGAACAACGAAGAGAGGGATTTCGAGTTCGCGGCAGATTTCACCGGCATGAATCGCCCCGGCGCCGCCGGCAACGAGGAACAGGAACTCCCGCGGATCGTATCCTCGCTCGACCGATACCATGCGAACGCCCTGCGCCATGTTCATATTGATGATCCGGTACATGCCGACGGCTGTTTCCCGCTTGGATAAGCCCAGCTTGGGCGCAAGCTGCTCCTCGATAATCCGTTCAGCGTTCTCGGCGTCGAGTTTAATCTTTCCACCGGCGAAATAGTCTGCGTTGAGGTAGCCGAGTATCAGATCGGCGTCGGTACAGGTGGGAAGGTCGCCTCCACGACCATAGCAGATCGGTCCGGGCAGAGCTCCCGCGCTCTGCGGGCCCATCTGCAAGAGTCCGCCGCTGTCAATCCAACCGATACTGCCCCCTCCGGCGCCGATGGTGGCGATGTCAAGGGCGGGGAGAGCGATGCGGTGACGGTTGATCGAGCCTTCGGTGCTGGTCACCGATTTACCCTCAATCACCAGACTGGCGTCGAAGCTGGTTCCACCCATATCGATGGTGATGCAATCTTTGTAGCCCATCAACTGCGCGTAGAATGCGCCGGCGGTCGGCGCGGCGGCCGGACCGGAAAGGACGGTCGAAGCCGGCGTCGATTTTGCATATTCCGGCGTAACTACGCCGCCATTGGATTGCATGATCAACAGCGAGCCATTGAATCCGCTCTCGTGGAGCTTTTTCAGCAAATTGTCAACGTAGATAGCGACAATCGGGCCGATGTAGGCGTTGACGACCGTCGTGCTCAAGCGCTCATAGAATCTGATTGAAGGAAGCACTTCGGTTGAGGCCGTTATGAAACAACTTGGAAGGCGTTTTCGGAGGAATTCGGCTGTTTGTTCTTCGTGAATCGAGTTCTGATAGGCATTTAGAAAACAGACGGCGATGGATTCAATTTTTCCAGCCTCAAGGGATTCAGTTACGGTGAGGAGTTCTTCCTCGCGCAGGGGAGTAACGATCCCTCCTTTGCTGTCTATTCTCTCTTCGACACCAAAACGTAAATATCTGGGAACTAAGGGAATGACATTTCGATAATGATTATTATACTGCTCTTCACGTCGGCCCCGGCGCATTTCAAGGGCGTCGCGGAAGCCTTTGGTGGTAATTAGGGCGGTCTTGGCTCCCCGCAGCGTCAGCAGAGCGTTCGTCGCCACCGTGGTGCCATGAACAATCGTCGTGATGCGGCGCGCAAGCTCGACCGGCTTCATAGCGAGTCGTTCGGCAATGTCCCTCATGCCAGCCATGACCCCTATGGAGGGGTCTTCAGGGGTGGATAGGGATTTGTGGAGGAGTGTTTCCCCAGTTTCGGAGATTATCACGAAATCTGTGAAGGTTCCCCCGACGTCAATGCCTAATTTGTATTTATTCCCTTGCCTCAAGAATGCTCACTCGCTTAGTTCTGTTTGTGAAAAGACTGCCGCTCTGAATCACCGGGAAAAGTACTCCGGGGTCGGATTATTGCAGCAGCCATTCATCCAGAAGGAATGCAAAGTTTAGTAAATATAATAGCCCTAAGAACCTCTGTCAATAGTGCGCGAACCTCAAGAACAACCAAGGAGACGATAAGTAGGGTCTGCTGAAAAACTCTTCTTTAAATTAAACGCTCTGCTCATAACTGTCCATCTGCTGTCATTGCGAACCTTTCTGCTGTCATTTCCCAGAAAATAGGTTCTCCGC
>CAZCEM010000017.1:12586-13647 GCA_964497555.1 uncultured bacterium | reverse complement strand
CACTGTTGCTGCGGCCGGCGATAGCTGGATTGTGATGGTACCGAATGGCCTTCACCAGCGGCACCGGCAGTTTCCAGTACTCCGCCACCAACCCGCCCACCTCAGCGTGGTCGATCCGCGCCACCTCAAACTCGGCCTTCACCAGCGAAATGCCGTCCTTCGCCGCGCTGCGCAAAGCCGCCGTGAAGACCTCCTGAAAATACAGGTCGAACACCACCTTGCCGAAGTCATGCAGCAAACCCACCACAAAGGCGTCGTCCGGCGACACCTCCGATACGCGCAAACCCAACGCCCGAGCAGCATGCGCCACCCCTAAAGAATGCAGCCAAAACTGATCCCAATCGAACCATTCGTTGTCATTGCGGGGATACGCCTGCTTGACAGACGCCATGGCAATGTCCTTAATTTCGTTGAATCCCAAGATGACGATGGCGCGGTTGATATTGCCAATTTGGCGCTCAAAGCCGTAAAAAGCGCTGTTGACCACTTTGAGAACCCGCGCGGTCAGCGATTGATCCCGTTGAATAATATCCGCCAGATTCCTCGCGGAAGCATGGGGATTATCCACCATTTTCAGGATTGACTTCAGATAAATCGGGAGAGGCGTCAAGCGCTGAATCCCCTTCAATCGGCTGCGGATGTCGCCTTTTTCGGGTTCAACAATCACCATGTCGCTGCGCACTACCCCAAAGATTCCATCGAGGAAGCTCAGCAGCACCCGTAAATCTAAGGGCTTGCTATGAACGGCCGCGGCGCCCAGATCCAGGGATTGACGGATTATCTCGCGCGTCGGATTTTCTGTGGCGACCAACACCGGTATCTTCCGCCACTCAGGATAGTCGTTTATCGTCTGGAGCAGCTCGACCAATGAATATCCGGGAAAAGCCCATTCGGTGACGATGAGGCGCGGATGTTCAGCAGCAATGACCTGCAGCGCTTCCCGAACGTTCACCGCGCGCGCCACCGAACATTTGCCGTAAGCGAATATTGCATTCTCAACCGTCGTAGGAATCCGAGAGGGCGTGTCCACCAGCAGCACCGTTATCGGTCCCATCGAGATG
>CAZCEM010000017.1:0-12576 GCA_964497555.1 uncultured bacterium | reverse complement strand
ATTTTAGGCCTCCCTTGAAAAGAGCCCTCCGCTTGGCGCGCAAGTCGGGCTTCCCACCCGACAAGGGCGGACTGAAAGTCCACCCTCCCAGGCGCGGTATGCCGACCGGACAGCCGTCCTGCTGGTTCAGGGCTCGTGCCGTTCCTTTTGTTTTAGATAGTCTCCAAAGCGGTCCCGATATTCATTCAAGCCCTTCTCAAAGATGTTCACCTCTTCTAAACCCTTGAGACGGGCTTGTATGCGTTCCTCTAATGTGGGCACCAAATCAGCGCGTATGACTATGGTCAATTCCTTCTGGATCAGATTGGTGGTATAGTAGCCAAATAAATAGCGCAAACCCAAACACCACCAGGGCAGGTCCTTTAGAAACGGCACCCCTTCGCGCGTTTTGCTGTCCTCGTTGATGTGCAGCCCGCCGATCATGGTCTCTTCGCCGTCCAGCAGCAGTATAGAGGTGCGCGCGGAGGTTCTTTTCACCTCAAGTCCCAACTCGCTGCTGGCAGCATTGCTGCGTTCAACCTCCAGTTGCAGATGGATGAAGGTTGCAGTGTCCTCCACCATTTCGAGGGTGATAACCTCCGGCGTCACCGTGATGATAGACCCGGTGGAGAAAAACTGCGTGATCGTATTGCCGGAAAAGTCCTGTGTCGTCTGGGAGAAATCGCTGCCGATCTGGATGCGCCCCACCGAGCCGGACTGCACCACAACCTGCGGATTGGCGAGAATGTCGCCAATCTGCTGGCTCGCCATAGCCTTAAAAACCGCCGTCAGATCGGCAAAACTAAAACCCTTGACGCCATTGATTTGAAGCTGTCCAGTTTTGTTGTCGGCGGATGTCATATTGTAGATTAGCCCGTTTTTGTCAACGATGTTCCAGCTTGAGCCCATCTGATTGAGATCAGCGCTGTTGGATTCGAAAAACAAAGCTGAAATGACCACCTCGCGGCTCTCATACATCTCACGGCTGCTGCGATACCGCTCGTTGACGACTGCTTTCTCGGGCTTCTTTAGCAAATAATGGTCATTGTACTCCTCGTACTCCAAGTTGAGGTTCTGGAGTATCAACTCGAAGGCGTCCAACCAGTACATGTTGTCGATGTCAACGCCTATCGGACCGTCAGTGTTGGTGGGATCGACGATAATCTTGCTGCGCTTGCGCTTGGCGATGTCGTCGAAAACCTTGAGCGCGTCCTTGAACGACAGGGTTTTGGTCATCGAAATCATTTCGTCTTTGGAGGCGTTCATTTTCGACAAGGTCCGGTTGGCGCGGCTTTCGCACCAGCCGTTGTTCAGCGAGAGGAGAACCGCCAAACCGACGATTAGCCAAGGATATTGCCGATGAATCATGGGGATGCCTTTGTGTTTCTGAAGTTTCGCACTGTCATTCCTTTGAAAATAGACTCAGCCATCTAAGAATATCTGGACGAAATGGACGGTATGGACGAGATGGACGGGGGCTATTTTCATCCTTTGTTGCGCGGCTCGCAGCATGACGGTTCTCTTGAAAATAGCGCCTGCGATGCGTAGGTCGGGCCTCCGAGCCCGACCGCCAATCTGCCGCAGCCTAGCCTGACCGCCAGTGTGCCGCAGGGTGTCCGCACCCTGCGGTTGCTGCTATTTTCATCTTCCGTGGTGGGGCAGCCACCATGACAATTCCCGCGAAAGCGGGAATCCAGATTGAGAGTTTATCCGCTTGAAATATCAAGTACTTTGAATTTTTATTTGGATTCCAGCTTCCGCTGGAATGATGCAGCCTTCACTCGCCCAGCGCCAGCTTGAGGACGAACTTCTCCACGATGCCGCCCTTGTTCAGCGTGAACTCCACGCAATTATGCTGGATATCGATTTTGGTCAGGCAGCCTAAATACACCAGGTCGCCCTCCCGCAGCACGTGCAGCTTGCTGGATTTATCCGCGCAGACCGCCCGGTCGGGAAGGATGACCCTCAACTCCGCCTGCTCCACATCCAGCGCCTCGAAGGCATTGGGCGGCAGCTCTCGGGTTATCAGCGGCAGGAATAGGTTTTCGCCCGACGGTATCGACACGGATGTTAAGGATAATTCACGGGGCGGCAGATCTGGAACACCGGCATATAACGCCCGAACCTCCAACTCGAAGGGCACCGTAATCTCGGGCACCGACATCAATTCCTCCGGTCCCTCCTGACGCACACTCTCAATGCCGTGCAGACTCATGTGGTCTATCGCATAGATGCGGGGTCCCTTCTCCAGGAACCATACCAGTCCGAAAATAGACCAATAGACGCCTTCACCTTTAAGGCTAAACAGCTTATAACCGTAGCCTGAAGCCTGCACGTCCCTCATCGTTGACATGACAAAATTAACAGCGCCGGAACGTCGCTGAATCTGGTCCAGATAATCGTACACGTCCGCCATGGTTATCTCGTCGTCCACCACCTTGGTCAGGTCAAGTATGCGCTGCCTGCGAACCTCAAGCAGGCTGTCCAGTGCATGGAGATAAGCTCTCCGCTCCGGCACACAGTTCGCAAGGCTGTCTAGCGAAGTTAATTGAAGCTGAAGGGCGGCTTTCTTGTTCGGGTAGCGTTTAAAAATGACGTAGCTGCCGATGGCGGACAACAACAGCACTAAAACGACAAGAAACAGGGTGTTTCTGGTTTTGAAGGACATGGTCAACTGCCTCCTGAGCCGCCAAGATGAACCCTGATTTCAAACCGATAGACCGTTTTCTCGCGTATCTCCTGCACTTCGACCAGGCTTAATTCAGCGTTGCCGAGGGCGTCAACCAGTTGAGGAATGTGGCTGCGAGTCACACTGAAACCCGCGATTACAGCTTCATTGCCGTGCCCCGCGCTGATATCCGTGAACCACAACCCCCGAATCGAATCCTTAAGCCGCATCAACTCCACCAGAAAAGATCCGAAGCGGTCGGTTCCCACCATCAGCGAATCAATGATGACAAACGACTTCTCATATTCCGACAATCGAGTAGAACGGGCGCGTATCTGATCGTCGAGATCCTGCAGCAATTGCTGCGTCTGCCCCTTTGACTCTATTTGACTCCTCAGGCCTCGCAGCTCCAATTCCAGCCGATGCTGACGGACTAAACTGAAAGCGATGATGACGGGAATCAGCGTCAGCAGAATCCAGCCGGGAGTGGAGATCTTCAGTATATTCTGATTCTCCCGGACGCGGCTGGGAGTGAGGTCAATTGCGTGGGCGCATCGCGTCGGGTCCAATGCTCTCAGCGCCGCGCCGAGAGCCACCGCATAAGGCGCGAGCGCGTCGCAGCCCCCTTCAACCAATGAAATATCGAAATGGTCGAAATTGAAGGGTCCTACCGGCACCTGCTTACCGTCCCCGTCGATAAAGTACTCCTTCACGCCCAGCGAGAAGTGACTGTCGAAATACTCCTGCACCGCTTCGTCAAAATACTCCTGCAATCCCTGCGCATACGCTAAACCCGTCAGAACAACCCGATCGATATGGGGCAGATCCAACGTGTCCAGATCGTACAGCAGCCGGCTGTAGAGGGTGCTCATCGCGCCGGGAGTGTCCGCGCCGTCCCCTATCATGGCGGAAATATGATGGATGTTCCGACCCTTGAGGAAAACAAAACGGCTGTGGTCGGGCGTTACATGCAGTATCAAAGTAACGCTGGATTCATCCGGCGGGAAGCTGTCCAGCACCAGATTCACCAGTGAAAATTCAGCGCTCTCCACAAAGGAGATTTTGGGGAATCGACGACCGCTTAACTTTTCAGCCTCACTGATGTATTGCAGCATCGGCAGTTCGCTGGGACGGATGACTCCCAACAGCCGGCCCTCTGATACCCTCGTATAACCTATGGAATCCTTCGATACATTGGCGTATTCCTCGTGGCGGGCGGTGAGTTCCTGCTGGACCTTTTTCTGCAGTTTGCTGCCGGACAGATTCCAATCCGTTTCCAGAAGACTGTAAAAGACCTGCGGCTCCGCCACCGACAGTCCGATGCGCGCGCCTTTTCCAGCAGCCAAATTCATAATCTCTACTACTGATACCGCCCCATCCCCCGTCTCGTTCAGGTCTTCAGAATACTCATTCCCTTCTTTCTCAGACGTGATGTCGATGGACGGTTCTGATGCTGATTTTACTGACTTCTTAGGCTTCCCTTCGACAGCCGGCATTCCCAGCAATTTGATGTCGAACTTGCGAACATCAAGGACGCTGAGGACTCCGAGTCTCTTCTCCAGCTTCACCACTCGAAGGGTGTCTCCTTCGTGACTGATGCCGACTGCAGTCCGACTGGATTTAAACTCCGCCATGTTTATGTAAAACCTATCGCTTCGTATGGTCTTGGGCGGCGCAACCAAGGATAGAAACAACCATGATTTATCTTGCGCCCCTGGTCCAATTCGCTCACCCGCCATGACAGGAGAAACATGTCCAGCTAGCCGCCGGACCAGCCTCCCGCCGGAGTTCCGACGTTAAAACCTCTGCAACAACTGCTGCATCATGCGCTTGTTATTGGCAAAGTTCAAGGCGGTGTCCTGCGTTATCAGCCGCCTTCGGACCAAACTTATCAGGTCCTGCTCCATGGTCACCATGCCGCTCTTCGCGCCCTCGTTTATCATCTGGTATATCTCGCTGAGATTGTTGTTTTTAATCGCGGCGCGGATGGAGGGAGCCATCACCATAATCTCCTTTGCCAACACGCGCTTTCCGTCCACTCCCGTGACCAGTTTCTGGGAAATCACGCAGCGCAGAATGTCCGCAAGGCGGTTGCGCACGCGGTCCTGAGTGATAGGCGGCATCTCGCCGATGACCCGCTCGATGCTCTCGGTGGCGCTGGAGGTGTGCAGCGTCGAGAACACCTTGTGACCGCTGTCGGCCACCTCCAGCGCCGCCAGGATGGTGTCAGGATCGCGCATCTCGCCGATGACGATGATGTCCGGGTCCTGCCGCAGGGCTTCCACGGTGCCGGACTTGAAGGTCAGTGTGTCGCGCCCGACCTCCCGGTGACGCACAATGCAACGCTGCGACCGGTGAATGAACTCCACCGGCGAAGCTATGACGATGATGTGACCATCGACGGTGCGGTTGTTCATGTCGATGACGCTGTCCAGCGTTGAACTTTTCCCGGAGCCGGTGATGCCGGTAACCAGCACCAGTCCTTCCTTTGTGTGCGCCAAACTGAGAATGCTGGTGACTACAGGATGGAACTCAAACCCGTCGTAATCGCGGATGCTGGTCTGGATGGCGCGCATGTTGAGCGCGAGGGCGCCCAGATCAAAATAACAGTCCGCGCGGTTGCGGAACACCGCTCCGTTGTCGCTCCGATAATGGTAGGAAAAGTCCAGATTGCTGTCCTTGTATAGCAGCTCCCGCTGAGCGGCGGTCAGAAGGTTCTGAATCAGAATGTCGAATTCGAGGGTTTCAAAGGAACCGTAGGAAGGCACCGGTTTTTTCAAGCCATGCACCCGCAGCCAGATGAGGCCGTTGGAGCCCCAGCCCCCGATTTCAATGTCGGAGGCCTCCCGGCGCCGCATGTCAACTAAACAGCTATCGACAAATTCCTTCAGCAGCAGCCGGTCTGATTCCGCCAGCCGGTTCAAGATCTCCCGTCCGATGAATATCTGCTTGTCCAGACTCAACAGCGCCTGAGGGACCATCTGCGCGAGCTTCTGCAGCAGCCTTTTGACCACCGCGGGATTTACACCGCCTGATGACGAGGTTTCCATCATTCCCACCAGGATACCAGCTTTAAGGCTCGGACATAGGGATAATGAGGAGGACTGGTTGTTAACAGCCTCTGGTCGAAATGGTAACGTTTCGAAAAACCGCTGGTTATTTGATGGGTATACGTGTTAAACGTGCCCATGGCGCCACGGGAGTTCTGAGCGATGCTGCCCACTACGTCCAGGACGCCTGCGACACCGCGGCTGGAGTAGTTTTCAGCGCCGAACTGGTCGCCCGCCAAAATGCTGGCGTTGATATTCACGTCGTTGTTGTTGGCGCCGTTGTCGGTTATGATTACGTCATCATTGGCTACCAGACCCAGAAAGTCCGAACAGTTTGGATTGTTTCGAGGATTATCCAGATAGACAATGTCATTGTCAATCCAGATGTCATCGGCGGAATACAGGGTAACTTCACCGTTCACGATGCCTTCTACGCGGATGTCCTGAGTGCAGTGGATGACGCCGTTGGGTGCGATGAAAGCGAGAGATACGGTATCGGGTGTTCCGCCCCCTACCGTTCGTATGACCGTGCCGTTCGACTGAAACTTCAACGTCAACAACTGGTTGTAAAGACATTTGGTGTTCATGTCAGCACCGCCGTTGCCAAGGACCGCCACGTCGTATAGGTGTGTCATATCGGTGGGCAGTGATATATCGACGCCGACTTCCCAGCCGCCGTAGTACAGGGCGTGGTTGGAGCGGCTGGTAGGCGAGGGGCTGAAGCCCAGACGGACGGTTACTTTACCATAAAACACCGGTGACCCACTGGTGCGGATGGATCCGTTGCAGTGCATCGGTCCCTCGACCGTGTCCCCAGTCAGCCAATATATATTGCTCGGCTCTGAATTTACGAACCAAAAGTAATTGGATACAGGCGTGTGATAGGCAAAGAATGCAAATACGGAATCCAGAAGTTGGATAGTAGTGCCGTTTTGAGCATACTGTTGTTTATCGAATACACGGGCTCGACTGCAAACCCTGACTCGAACGGTATCCAAGCCAATGGTGTCAATTTGCACCGCTGAGGTGCAAGGCGGCATCACCACCGTCATAGAGCCCTGATTCAAACCGGTGTCCCACACGTGGTTAATGGCGATGTTCATGGCGTTCATAGTGCTCTCGTGGTTTAGAGTCTCCATGTACCGTCGGTTGAAGGTACTGGAGGCCTCCACGGCCAGTTGGCACAGCTTGCTCTCGTACAACGAGAAGAGCAATCCGAAGCCAATCACATATATTAGGGCTCCTTTCCCGAGCATGTATCTTTACTCACTGACATTCAACGTCTGAGATTTTTTGAAATTACCCGTGTCTGCCGCCAGTAGGAAGCCTGAATAAGTCTTCTCAGAATGTTCATTCGTTCCCCCGGATTCCCAGCTTCCAACAGCTCTGAACTGCGATAGATTTCAGGATTCATGGTGACAAGGGTTACTTCCACCATTCGAGTCGCCGATTGAATAGGTGCCGGCTCGCCGCCTTGGTCTAAATAACGAAAAACCGTATTGTTCGCAATGATTCCCACCACCCCGGAGACAATCGACTCCTGCGTTACTTTTACCGTGCGGCTTATCTGATAAAGAACCAGCGAGGTGTCGATGAAAACAACCGTGTCGAAGGGCGCAATTATATATTCAATAGTGTCCGGGATGTTATCAAGGTGTTGATTGCCATGGATGTGGATGTAGTAATCGAAGTCAAGGTTCAAATTGCTCAAGAATACCAAATGCGTCGGCTGAGCCGTTTGAATAATCGTTCCCACCTCAGCTTCATGGATGCCGTAACCCATTTTACGCAGATCGGCTTGTATAATCTGGTTCAAGTCCGACAGCTTGTTCTGGGAAATCGCGTCAGCGTTGTGATTGACAAAATGCTGAACGGCGTTATCCATTGCTTTTATTCCCACCAGCAGTAAGACGGCTCCAATGATTGAAGCCGTCAAGATGTCCAACATACTATTCACGCTGTGCTCGTTTAGTTGTAGAACCAGTAACTGATGATGGTGCTTATCCGCAGCGTATCCCGCACTCGGCTGCTGCCTTGTTCTGTGTAAATCATCGGTGGATTGAAGGCATCACAGACACTGATAGTCACCCGCTTGTGATACTGCCGAACGTTTGAATGCACGATACTGTCGCCCTGAATCATAACATAATCAACGTCATAATGAATGTGGTAGATAACACCGCTGATTCCGGTATCGGCTAACGTCACCTGGTTAAGATCGTCGATGTCATCAATAATTCCCTGGTCATTGGGATCTACGCCGAGGTTGGCGGGTGAGGTGAACATATCTAGACTTTTTTCAGCTTCGATGTTTGTCGAAACCTCATCGAAGAAATACTGCGAAAGCTGCTCGATGTGCGACGTCAGGATGGACAGACCTTCCATGTGAAAACGGCTGAAGTCGAGCGTGGAGCTGATACCGTTGGAGATGCGGTAGAAGTTCAGAACAATGATGCTTATCATCATCAGCGCTCCAATGGTCAACAGTGATTGTCCGGTTCCCATAGTTTTCTCCTCACGCGGTGGTGGTCACCCGCGCTACTTCCTTTAAATCGCTGATGCCTTCTTTAACCCGCTGCCTCGCTGAAACCTGCAGCGTCATCATGCCTTCCGCGACCGCTTGTTCCCGGATGGCGTCCTCGTTGATGTCGCCCTTGGCTTCAAATATCAACTGACGAATGCGCTTGGAGAAGTAAAGCGCCTCATGAATCGCGGTTCGGCCCTTGTATCCGCTTGAGTGGCAATGGTCGCAGCCCACGGATTCGTAGAAGGTAATGGTCTTTATTTCCTCATCAGTGAAACCCAGTCCCTTCGGGATGACCGGGTCAAGATCCCGGGCCGGGCGCTTGCACTTTTCGCAGAGCCTTCTCATTAGACGCTGCGCCACGATAAGGTTGATGGCGTAAGCGATGAGGAAGGTCTCGATGCCCATCTTGAACAGACGGGAGATGGCGCTGGGGGCGTCGTTGGTGTGGAGGCTGGAGAAGGTCAGGTGGCCGGTGTTGGCGAGCTTGATGGCAGTCTCGCCGGTCTCCTTGTCGCGGATTTCGCCCAGCATCACCACGTCGGGGTCATGCCGCAAAATGGCTCGCAGCGCCAGCTCGAAGTCCATCTTCTTGCCAATTTTCAACTGGCGCACGCCGGGGATGATGTATTCCACCGGGTCCTCCACCGTCAGCACGTTGATTTCCGGGCGGACGATGTGGCTGAGAGCGGCGATGAGGGTGGTAGATTTGCCGCTGCCGGTAGGGCCGGTTACAATCACCAGCCCTTGCGGCTGATTGATGGCTTTCTTGAAAGCCTCCCGCGCCAGACCGTGAAAGCCGAGTTTGTCGAGGTCGGTGATAACTGAGCGGTCGTCGAGGATCCGAATGACGATGCTCTCAAATTTATACTGGTATTCCTGCCCCACCAGTGGGATTGATGAAAAGCGGAAGCGGATCATGTGCCCATCGACTTTGCGCTGGATGAAGCCGTCTTGAGCGCGGTCGCGCTCGAAGCGGTCCACGTTCTTGGCGCGGTCCTTCATCACCGCCGCCATCGCTTCCGGCCGGACGCCTTCCAGGCTGTGCCAAGTTCGAAGCATGCCGTCGATGCGGAACATGATGTCCGTCGAGTTGCTGGTGCGGGGGATGATGTGGACGTCGCTGGCGCCCAGCCGCACGGCTTCCACCAGCATCCCCTCCGCCAGGTTAACCAGCATGCTCTTGTTGATTTCCGCTTCGATCTCAGCTTCATCAAACTCCTCTTCTTCAGCCGCTTCGTCCATCAAACCGAGGTCGCTGGTCTCCAACTCTTTGAGGAACTGGTTCTCCGGCGGGTAGATTTTATCGAAGATGGGCTTCATGGAATCGAGGCGGACATAACAGACTTCATAAGTCTGCAGCTTCATGGCGCGGGCAATGACCAGAATCATGCGGTCGGTGGGGTCGGGCGCGACGAATATCATCTTGCCGGGGCGGTCATAGTCATATCGAAAGGGAAGAATTTGGTGTTTGATTATATAGTCGCGGGTGGAAACAGGCAGGGAATCAAGTTTTTTCTTGCAGAAGTTTATCCGGTCGTCGCTAAGATCCTTAACGTCCAGATTGATCTCCCGGAATCCATAGATGGAAGCCACTTGGCTGAAGACGACGTCGTGGTTGACGTTGAAGTCATCCACGAGAATGTTTGCCAGACCTCGATTGGCGCGCCGGTCCGCCACGCTGGCGTTGATCTTGTCCTTGCGCTTGAGGGCTTCCTCGACTATCTCCAGGCGCACCAAACCCTGCTTGACCAGCGCCAGCCCCAGCTTGTCCTTTATCTTGGAGCTGACGTCAAGCTGAGAGGCAAAATCGGACGTCGGATTGGAAGATGCTGTTGTTTCTTTTTTCGTTTGAAGCGTCTGCATGTTGTTCACCTTGGAGTACGGTCTTAGGGGGTTAAACCACGGTGCATATTATCCCAATAATCTCTGCAGCAAATATCAAGCCGCTGAAGACGGACTAACGCGGATTTATAAATGATGCAGAACGCCAATACAACAATCAGGCGTAGCTCGGTCCTCCAGACGGCTCCGCGACAAGACCAGCCGACTGGAAGGCGGCGTTTCAGAAGGGAAGGTTAAAACGTCTTGGGCTTCATCATGGCGGTCTCTGAAGATACCATTGTCAAGCCGGTTATGACTATCATGATGACCAGTGACACAATTATCTGCACTAAATCGACGATGTTTTTCATTTTATAGACGGTTTCTTTCTGATAGTAATTAGCGAGTTGCAGCGCCGTGTTTTTAATGGTGCCGGTCTCGGCGCCGGAATGAAAACGCGCGAGGGCTGTTTTCGTGAACACCCCGGCGGCTTCCAGTGATTGAACCAGCCCCACGCCCTGCGACAGCATCATGGGGATGGCTACCGTTTTAATCCGGTGTTCCATATAGCGGTTGCCGCAGGCTTCCGCGGACAGCCTGATGGCGTCCACGCTTTCGCCGGAGCCGCTGTACAGCGCATAAAACACGCGGCAGAAGATCTCGATGGTCGTCTTGTGAATCATGGATCCCATCACCGGCAGCTTGAACATCATCTTGGCCTTCCATAGCTGCACCTTTGGCATTCGGAGTATAAACCAAGCCGCCGTGAACAAGCCCAAAATCAGGACTACGAGAAGGACCGTGTTGTTGAGAAGGAATCCGCTGAACTTCATGGTCGCGGCGGTCATGGGCGGCAGTTCAGTTCCCATCTGCAGAAACATCTCCGCGGTTTTAGGGAAGATGTAAGCAATGTAGAAAATAACCGCGCCGGCCAGAGCCAGCATCGTAACCGCCGGGGTTATCAGAGCGCTCTTCATGGTCTTCTTGAAATCGGTCTGACGTTCCAGAAAGATGGCGGTGCTCTCGTAGATGTCCACCATGCTGCCGCTCTTGGATGCCATACCCAGCATCCGGGCGGTGAATTTGCCGAGGGTTTTCTCCTGCCGCATGAAAGCCTCTTCGCTGTCCTTCCCGTGATGGAGGTCGTTGTTTATCTCCTTGATGGACTCGCGCAGGCTCGGATTCTCTATGTCATTGACCAGAAGCTGCAGTATCTCATTAAAAGGCAGCTTCTCCCTTAAAAGGTCAGCGCTGACTCGGACAAAGGTAACAATATCGGCGCTGGGCGGTTTCATCCGGAGGCTGAACAGCTTGGGTGAAATCCTGGTGACGGCGTATCCCAGTCTTTCCAGGGCTTCCCGGACTTCATCAGCGCTGAAGGCTTTCTGCTGACCGGTTACCGGCGTCTCTTTTCCGCGGCAGGCGCGATATAAGAACACACGCCGCGCCAGGATTCTCTCCACTTTGAAGCGGCGGCTTTCCGCCAACTGCGCGACCTTCTCCTTGGCGCGCGCCATGTTGTCGGCGTCGATGACGCCATGGACCCGTTTGCCGCTGAGGGAAACACCTTCAAATCGGTAATCCGGCATTTTTCAACCTTAATTTAATGCCCAAATCCTGAATCCCCCTCAAGAAAATCCGGAGGCAGGTTAAACCTGCCTCCGGATTTCAAACAAAGTCATCAAGGGATCAGTTCAAAGTGAGTCCCAGAGTGGCAGTAGGTCCGACGGCGCTAAGTACACACGGAGGATTTGAATTATCGTTGCCTTTGGTTCCCGCCTTGCCCGTTCCTATAATGAACACGCTGTCACTGCTCGCGGTTATAGCAGTTGTGGCAACCGCCAATGCGGCGGCCAGAGTGGCTGGTCGAGTCGCCGTAATCTTAAACGTCCCATTGGCGTTGCTTTGGTCGGACGTCCCAAGCGTAAAGCCATTGAAATCACTATCACCTCCTCCCATTGCCGTCGGCTTCATGAAGTGTTGCTGAGCCTTGGCAGCGAGATTGGTGACATCCGAGAACACCGCGTTGCGGTTGGCTTCCACCGCGCCGCTGGACATCATGTTGATGCCAATCGCTACTGCAATCCCGACGATGATCACGCCGAGAACCAGAAGCATAAGTTGTTGTTGTCCCATTTTTCTCCCCTTTTACTAAACTTTGGTTAAAACTGGTGCCTTTGAATTTGACTTCAGCGCTATCATATTGTTTTTAATAACACCCTCGGAGAAGCCGTCGGCTTTCCTTTCGCCGCCGCTTTGAATGCTCCTAAGGCAAAGTTAATGCCAGAGGCGTCGGTGATAATCTTGCGGTGTTCAGGCTCCTACCCCTGCAACATCTCTCAGGTTTTCGACCGGCCGGGCGTCTCGCTCGACCGGGCGTGCTGAAAGAGTCTGCTTAGGTCATGCGATAGGCTTCAGCCTCTCGGGGCGGACTGAAAGAGTCTATCCGAAAAGGTTGAAATGAACGCAGAAAATGCCGACCGCTGTCATTTCCCAGAAAATAGCGCCTGCGACGCGTAGGTCGGGCCTCC
>CAZCEM010000016.1:0-13822 GCA_964497555.1 uncultured bacterium | reverse complement strand
ACAAGCAGTTACAAGTATCATTCTGGATTCCAGCTTCCGCTGGAATGATGCGCCTTTGGCGCATTTTCTGGATTCCCGCTTTCGCGGAAATGACAGCGAGGATGAGTTCAAACTAAAAAACAGCACAAAGCAGTAAAAATCGGGAGTTTTTTAACAGACCCTCTTTAGTGTACTGCCTGAGGACGAACTACCGAACAAAGCTGCTTGCAATTTATGCAAGATCTTTCGGATCTCCAAGCGATTTTTAGAAAAACGAAAAAAAGCAAGATACTGAATGCCACAAGGCTTCCACGTCCTGCGGCGCACTGTCCCCTGTCCACTGCGGACTTCTCACCGACAGCCCAATTGCCTGCCTACCAAAGTCTCCACCTCCGCCAACTCCGGAATTCCTCGCGCACCCGACAGCTTCCTCACCGATAAAGCTGCTGCTGCGTTCCCAAACCGGACTGCGTCGTCAATCGCCCAACCACGCAGCCAACCATGTATGAATCCGGCGTGAAACACGTCCCCCGCTCCAGTCGTATCCACCACCGGCTGCACGGTGAATCCCGGCACGAAACCCTCCGCCGAGCCGTTCAGCCACACCACCCCCCGCTCGCCCACCGTAACGACCGCCAATCCCGCGCCGGCTCGCAGTAAGGCTTCCGCCAGCCGTCGGCTGCGTTCCACTGGTGATTCTGCAATAAGTTCCGACTTCAGCAGGAAACTGTCCGCGAACTCGTGCGACACCGCCGCTATATCCACCAATGGCATCATCTCCCGCAAGCCGGAGCGGTCCGCGCCACAGTCGAGCATTGTTGCCACGCCAGCATCTCGTGCGGTTTCCAGCCCTTGACGAGTGGAAGTCTGCTCGCGGGCATCGGTGTAGAACAGGCGCGCTCGCCGGATAGGACTCAAATTAAACTCCCCCGCCTTCAGCCACATTAATCCCGAACGATCCAACGCCACGGTGCGTTCTCCGGTGCGCCTGTCGATCCAGATATAAGCCTTCGCAGTGCGAGCCGACGGATCTACCACCATCGTCGATATGTCCAGCCCGCCCTGGCGCAGTTCCGCCCTCACCTGCTGCCCATCGGCGTCGTCGCCCACCTTGCCGCAGAAACCCGCGCTCCCGCCGAACTTCACCACCGCCTGCAGCGCGGTGGGAATCGGCCCGCCGGTGATGGTTAATGTTTCCACTACCTCGCCCTTCCTGCCCTTGTCCGGATAGGGATCCAACAGCGCCAGGCAGTCGATGCAGCAATGCCCCAGCCCGAAAACGTCCCCTGAGGCGGTCATCAATCCTCCGGCGTTTCGGGGGCCAGGCTGTCCGACTCGGCCGCCAGCGAATCGGATATTACCGGCGTTAGGGATTTCAGCGAATCGACCGCCGGAATGTACGGCTGGACTGTCAACAGTCGGTGGGCTTGCTCGTCAGGCACGGTGACGGTTATCCAACCTGAAGCCTCAGGTATGCGGCTGACCTTGCCCGTTGCGGGCGCCATGAACAGGGTGGTCAAGCCTTCCGGTCGGGGAAAGCTGCGGCTGGGTTGCCCGGCGGTGGCGCGGATCATAAAGTCCGCCCAAATCGGGGCGGCTCCAATCGAACCGGTCACCCCCACGCCGTTGGTCAGCCGCATCGAGCGGCTGTCGTCGTAGCCCACCCATACGACAACAGCCAGATCCGGCGTTGCGCCGCAGAACCAAGCGTCGTGGAAGTCGGTCGAGGTGCCGGTCTTGCCGAAAGCCGCTCCCCGGAAACCGCGCTGCCGCACTGCCACGCCGGTGCCGCCGTCCAACACGTCCTTCATTATGTCGAGCAGGGTGTAAACCACCCGCGGATCGAAATGTGTCTCCCGCGCCGAGAAAGACTCATACAGAACGTCCCTTCCCCGGCTCTCAATGCGCTGCAGGAAGGTCGGGTCGATGGCTACCCCTTCGCGGGCGAGGGTCGAGTACATCCCCGCCACCTCCAGGGGGGTCATCTCCTGTGCGCCGAGGCACAGGGTGTAGAACGGCTCCAGCCCCCGCTTCAATCCAAGCCGCTCGGCTGTCTGCACCACGGCTTCAGGTCCGGTCTTGGCGATGAGCTGCGCTGAGATGGTGTTTATTGACTTCATCAGCCCAAATTTGACCGTCACCGGGCCGCGATAGCCTCCGCTGAAGTTGCGGGTGGTCCAGGTTCGTTTGGCGACCAGCTTTATGGTGAAGGGAGCGTCCTGCAGCACCGTGGCAGGCGACACGGTGCCCTTCTCCAGCGCCGTCAGATAGACAACCGGCTTGAACGACGAGCCGGGATGGCGTGGAGCGTACAAGGCTCGGTTGAAGGGGCTTTGTCGGTAATTGCGCCCGCCGACCACCGCTGCGACCTGCCCGGTGGCGACTTCTATCGCCACCAGCGCCCCCTCCAGTCGGGTGTCGGCGTCCTCCGGCAGCGGCTTCAACCGGGCTTCCAGATCGTCTAAACCCCGCGACAGAGCGCTTTCAGCATACCGCTGAAGCGAAAGGTCCAGCGAGGTCGAGATCCGTATCCCGCCGTAGCTCACTACGTCCCGCCCGACTTCCCGCGAAGCCAGCTCCAGCGCGTAATCGACCGGAAAGGACTCATTAGCGCGCGCAGATTCCTTGGAGCGGAAGATAAGCGGACAAGCGCATAAGCTGTCAACCTTGGCGGCATTAATTACTCCCCTTCGCGCCATTCGCTCAAGAATCACACGCTGGCGGGCTTTAGCGGCATCCAGGTTATAGAACGGATTCAGCCGCGAGGGAGCGTTGGGCAGTCCCGCCAGCAGCGCGGCTTCCGGCAGCGTCAGATCGGCGGCGGTTTTATTAAAATACACCTTCGCCGCGTTCTCGATCCCAAAGGCGTAGGGTCCGAACGCCACCAGATTGCAATAAGCCTCCAGAATCTGATCCTTGCTGAACTTCTGTTCGATGGCGCAAGCGGCCAGAGCCTCCAACAGCTTGCGCTCCCACGAGCGGCGAAAGCTGAAGAACATGTTCTTGGCAAGCTGCTGAGTGATGGTGCTGCCGCCGGGGCCTTGCCCCTTACTCGCAAGGTTGATCCACAGCGCTCGGGCGGCGGCGGCATAGTCGATGCCGGGATGGCTGTAGAAACGCTTGTCCTCCGCGGTGATGATGGCTTGGCGGAAGCTCGGCGGGATGCGATTCAGCGGCACGTAGGTGCGCCCGCCGATGCGGGTGAGCTGCTCGCCGTCGCGGGCATAGACCTCGGTGGGAGGCGAGCTGGCAAGGATACGCAGGTCATCGGGCAGGCGAGGGATGCGGGGCGCCGCCCAGAAGAATACTCCCAGCACCGCAGCCGTCGTTATCAGAATGATTACTACCAGAGCGTAAAGGATGGTTCTCATCACAGGCTTCCTCCCCGGCGCTCAGGTGAACCGATGGCGGGCTTTTTGGTCAGGGTATCCAATTCCGTCTTGGTCAGTTTCCGCAGGAACTCCTTCACCGCGGCGCTGTCGGCGGGATAGACCACCGTCACCGCGCCGCTGTCGGTCTCAGACTCAAAGCCCACTCGCCCTATGCCGCTGGTGGAATCGGCTGGTGACAAGCCCACCTGTGTCAGTGGTTTGGCAAGGCTCAGCAGGAGTTCCGGCGGATTGACCAATTTGTGGCGCAGGTCTTCGGGCGCTTTGTAGAATTCGTTGAGGAAACGTTCCGCTGGAAATAGGCGTCCGGCGAAGCGGCTTAGGGTGTTCAACCCTCCGGCCTGAATTCGCCCGCACTCAGCCGCGGCGTTTAAAATATCGACAGTCAGAGGTATTTCGGTGATAATGCGGTTGCGGTCGTCGATAAGATAAATCACCGAACCTTCACCGCGTCTCCAGGCAGCACTGCGTTTCCATTCGCCGCTCCAGAACAGTTCGGTCAGGCGGGACGGGTCGATCAGATAGGGCTGCAGGCTCGCGGGCATGTCGCGGAACAGTTGGACAGTTTTCTCCGGGCTCAACGGTACGCCGCTGTTTTCTGGGATGAGGGCTGCCAGATCGGCGAAACTGCCGACGGCTTCAGCTTCATGCCTCAGGCGTGCGGCTTCAGTGGTCTCCTCTTCGAGCTGGCGGGTGGCTTCGCGGGTCTGGGTGTCTTTCTCCCATAGGGTGCCCCAGGCTTCTCGGTCGGCGTTACGCCAGTTTAGATATGCTCCGGCGGCGGTCTCTATGAAGTGAGTGCCCGCCTCAGTCAGTGCGACCAGCAAGAATCCGCAGAGGATAATGAGGGGTGGGAGAGGGCTTTTGGCAGACTCCGGGGGGCTTTTAGCTTTTCGTTTTCGTGGTACAGGCATGGATTTCCAATCAGCATGGATTTAATGGGCCTACTACCGGCGGGGTGTGTAGTTCCCGCGAAGCGGAAAGATATAACCCTAATTTAGCGAAAGCGTGGTGCAGGATGTCCTTCTGTAACGCCGCCTTCCAGGCGGCTGGTCTTGTCGCTGAGCGGTCTGGAAGACGGCGCTAGGCCTCATTCGGCACAGATAGGGTGTTTCGACCGCAGGATGAGGACATCCTGCAGCACGTGAAGCCTCTTTCTAATGTAGTGTTTGCTGAAGAACTCCGGATTTTTCGTTCTTTGGTGCTGTTTTTTGGTTTGAACTCCTCCTCGCTGTCATTTCCCAGAAATTAGCCCTCTCTTACCGCGTAGGTAAGACATCTCGCGATGCGCCCCAATTTTCAAGGAAAACGTCATGCCGCCAGCGGCACAACAAAGGATGAAAATAGCACTGACGAACCACCCTTGTTGCGCGGGCACGGAGTCCCGCGCTGCCTGTGGCACGGGCGTCTCGCCCGTGTTTTGTGAGGCGGTCGGGCTCGGAGGCCCGACCTACGCGGTGATGAGGGCTATTTTCAAAGGAAAGACAGCCTGAGGGGATTTCCAGCATTCTCCCGCAGCCCGCTCAGCCCCCAGGCTCCAATCACCAGTCCCTACTGCACAGCCCGTTCCCACTTCGCCACCGCCTGCGTCGTCAGTCCGCCGCGAGGGGTGTAGTCAGCTTCCACCGACATCCGCACCGGCTTGCACACCGCCACCAGGTCATCTAGAATCCGGTTCACCAGATGCTCATAGAATATGCCGACGTTGCGGTACGACAAAAGATAGTACTTCAACGACCGCAACTCGATGCAGTCCTTGTCCGGCACGTAGCGTATGATTAGACGCCCGAAATCCGGCAGCCCCGAAAAAGGACAAACCGCCGTGAATTCATCGGTGCTGATGACTATATCAATCTCCCGACCGGGATATTCGTAAGCGAACGTCTCCAAGACCGTCGTGTCAATGGCGTCATAACCGGAGAACGGATAAGTTTGATCCAAAGCCTTAAAATCCAAGCAGCCTCCTCTGTCAAATGACGGAGCCGGTCGAAGCATGAGAGAATCGACCGGCTCTTGATTTTAAAAACCAGCAGCCTGCCTACTTCATCAACACAATCTTCTGAGCAGCATTGCGACCGTTGCACTCCAGACGAACTATATACACCCCCGCTGCTAAATCTACGCCCTCCAGCGCCGCCTCGTGCTGACCCGCCTCCAGCCAATCATGATGAATCTCGCGCACCATCCGGCCGTTGATGTCATAGACGGTCAGTTTGGCTAATCCGGCTTCGTCAATGTTGAAGCGCAGGGTCGTATTGGGATTGAAAGGATTGGGGAAGTTCGGCTCCATGCCGAATTCCCGCGGCGCTGCAACAAATGAAGGGACTTGGGAATGCTCCACAATTGACATAACTACCGGGATTTCATACCGACCCGAATCAGCCGAGTGGAAAAGCACTAAATCCAGCCAATACCGATCCAAACGCCTCTCTCCGGACTCCAGACGCATGTGCAGCGTGGTCTCTTCGCCGGCTTCAAGACGGCCTTCGGCCGGCGAATAACTGAACCAGGTCGCGTTGGGCTCCAACTCATACACACCCACCCAGTCTGAGTTCTCATTGCTGTATGACAGAATCAGCGTCCAAACGGAGCTGTTCCAGCGGTCAGTGACATCAATGCCACGAGGTTGATCGACGGTCGAATCGCCAAAATCGCACAGGTGCACCAAGGCGCCGGTGAGAGGATTCAAACCAAAGAGCGACGGCTGATTAGCTACGTTTGCGAAAACCAGCAGGTTGTAGCCGTCCGGCTGCCCCGAATACCAAGCCAGCCCATATTTCCGCAGCGACGAACCTTGCCAGGTCGGGCTCCAGCTCAACGCCTGGCCGGCACTGTCCGTGACGGCATTGCCGAGGGTGTCATAAGCGAATATCGGCTGGGTGGTGTCCAAGGTGTAAAGCGTGCCTGTCGCGGGATCATAAGCCACATCCAGGGGCCGGGTCGGCGGTACCTGGAAACTGTCCCGCACAGCTATGCTCTGCGGATCGAGCTTGTAAAGGTAATGATTGAAGCCTCCCCATAAGTTTGCCCCGTCAAAGGCAAATCCGCGGATGCCGTTGTTGTCCAGCCAAGGCTGAACGAGACTGTCCACGAACTCGCCGTTGCGGGTGAATCGATAAACCTCGGGCCACTGGTTGATGCGGTCCGACCCGCCGGCGCAGACATAAAACAACGAATCGACGAAGCAGACGCCGTTGACCTTTTTATTGCCCAAGCGGATTGTGTCGCCTTCCTCCGTGGTGCCCACCGGAGCGTCGCTGATGTTCAGCAACATAAACGAATCATAGGGATTATCACGCTTCACGTCGCGGAATTCTATCTTGCTGCTGAACATCAATGGTCCCGTGCCGGCGTTGCGGAATGGCACGTAGAAATCGTTGACGTTGTTCTGCTCGATGGCTATATCCACTCTGTCGATGCCCAGGCTGAAAACAGGCCTTAAGATGCCGAAATCAACTGTGACGGTGCTGTCAGGGAGGATTATTATCCCGCTGACGGTCGTGTCGTTGTAAAACATCTTAGAGGCCGTAGCCTCATAAGTCATCGTTGTATCGACCAACACCTGCGGGATGAGATAGTAGCCGTTGGTGTCGGTGACAGCGGTGAAGCCGTAGGTGGTGGTGATGGTGACGCCCTCGACGGGATTTCCGCTGAGAACGTCTATGACATGGCCGTCCAGCACGCCCACATCGAACTGAATCATCGTGGTGAACAGTATAGCTCGACCCTCGACCAGCGGCGCCGCGCCCGGATGACGTGCGCCCCAGTAAGTGTATTCCAAGCCGTCAGTCTGGTCCACGCTGCCGATGCCGACGGTGGCAAAGGGCGTATCCCATTCTTGAAAAGCGGATTGGTCATCGGTGACGGTGCGGTACTGGAAGACAATATCACCGTCACCAGAGAAGGTGGGATAGACTTCGGGATCCTTGAGAATAATCTCAAAGGTCTCCAACGGCTCGTTGGCGCCGCGCGGTCCCAGTTTCCGCATCTGTGACCACTCGATGATAAAGAAGTTGCTGTCCGGATAAAACCAGGTAAAAATCCCCCCCTCGCGGGTGGTGATCAAGTCGTCCCAGAAGGGACACAACATGCCGGATCCGACCATGCCGGCAGGAATGCGGCGATTGCGTGCTGTTATCAGCTCGTGGTGATCGCCCAGAGACGCCCAGCCGTTGGAGCATATAGTAATGCGGTCGAAATCCTCCCCGTAGTATGTGAATGTGAAGGGTAGGTGCACCACGGTGCTGACGTCATGCTCCTCACCTACATCCTGCAATTGGGTATTGACACCGTCTCCAGCGCGCTCCTCGACGGCGGGATTAATCTCAATCCAGTTATAGGTCGGTGTGACATCCCAACCCTCGTCGGTGTTGTCAAAGCACATATAGCCGTAATCATCGGGTCCGAAGGGCTGGTTGGCTTGCTCCAGAACCACCTTAAAGGAGAACCTGGCAGTGTCTCTCAGACCGTTATCAGCGGTCAGCACTACCGCCACATCGGCGGGGATTTCACTTAGGTGCATCGGATTGGGAGACAGCCGGAAGACCGCCTCGGACCGCGCGGTCTGATTTGGCTCTATCGCCGGGAAGACGCCCTGCGCCTGCGGCGCGCCCACCGTCCTCACCAGCGGCACCAGCGTCGCGTTCATCTGCGGCGACGGACGCGCGCCGACGTTCTTCAAGGTGATTCGCAACGGTTTGATATCGCCGGCTCGAGGCACGCCCTCGGTCCAATCGATGGTTTGCAGCTCAAGGTCGGGAGCCTCCACCGGAAACATGACCATGCTGAACCAGGATTCTTCCCCCGCTGTCGCGGTCAGACGAAACACAGCGTTCGCGCCGTTGTGGAAACCGCCGCCAATGCGGGCGACGAATGACGCGTCCACCGCTTCACCCGGTTCTGGAGCCGCGTCAAAACTGTTTGCTGCTTCCAGGACTTCAAGCTGGGGTAAGAGTGACTCCAAGGTCAGGTTCAGTTCGCCTTGAGGAACTCCTTGCCCGAAGTTGACCACCTGCACCGTCAATTCCAGCGTTTCGAGGGGATTGGCGATCCCATCGCCATCGCCGTTGGATTCGCCGTTCTGGTCATCATCAACCGCCGCCCCCCCGCAGCCGATATACATCTCCGGCTGCTGAATCTCATAATCATGGCAGACCGTAAGAAGATTATGACCGGTGACGGTGAACTTGATCTGACCGTCCTGCGTCCACTCCGGGTCAAGGTCGAATTCCACCCGTCCTTCCGCGTCGGTGCGCTTAACCAACTGGAACACTTCCGGCTTATACAGGCACACCAGCGCGTCAACTGCGGGTTCGCCGCCGTCAACATAATTGACCGCTGCGCCAAAGCTCGTCTCTCCGGTGCGAATGACCGCTGGTCGTGTTACATCGAGTTCAGCGGGAATATCAGTGAACAAATCCACCACCGGATCGCCCATGAGATTGAAGATGTAAAGCTCGCACAGCCAGGCTTGCAGCCCGTTATTCTCAAAATGCTGGATGTCGCCTCTATCAGCGTAATGACGGTACAAATCCACCTTGCTCTTCATGACCGCCCAGCCCTGCGACCAGACTCCGTCAGCGATGAAGGCTTTGAAGGTAGATGCGGAAATCAGGTTGTTATAAGCGGTGTGGGTGGCGCCCGAGGCGCCCACCGCGCCGATGGCGCCGCCGTTGGCGAGGTAGGAGAATCTTTCGGTGTAGTAAAAGTCGCTGGAAACATGCTCACCATAGTCGCCGGTGTTGCAGGTTGCCAGCATCACAAAGGGCAGCATCCGGCGGTTGCGGAGCCCGTCCACATCCCCGAACGCAAAGCCACTCATAAACGTCCAGCCGCGGTATAAAAATATCGAGCATCCGGCGTTGATGCCGTTCGTGATGAATGCCTGACCGTTCGGTTGGGGAGCCTGGGCGGACCAGTACAGTTCGCTGGCATTGGTGAATCCGTTTCGCAGCGCCATATCTTTAATCCAGCGGCAGACGTCGATTGACGAAAGCCCGCTGCGGCTGTCGCCGGCCATAAACAAGCATCGCTTCTGCCAGCCGAAATCATTGCCTTCGCCAATGTAAGGCTCCCGCTCGTAGGAAATGATCTTCTCAACAATTCCTCGAAGCCGGTTAGAACTTTCAAACACCAGCCGTCCGATAGAGCACTCCGGCAGCACGTCGTCGCCTTCAAGCTCTGCGTACAGATGGTCGGTCTCGTAGGGCCACTGCGCACCGCGCCGCATGTCAAAGAAACCGCGCGGGTAATTGCCGTCGGTGTCGCCGACGATGACGACGTGTTCAGGGGGGTCGCTGCCGTTGTAGGCTTGGAGGATGGCGTTTTTATTGGCTTGGGCGTCGGACGAGGCCACTCTCACCACGTTCACCGACCAGCCCATGCGCCGCCGCCATTCCACCAGCGGGGCCAGCTCGTTGCCGATGTCGTTCCAATTGCCCATGACGTAGAGGATAGAACCGCCCGCGGGGGGGGTGTCTCGCAGCGGGGGCGGATTAAGCACCAGCTCACGCACAATCCGTTCGGCATACTGCGACGGGCGGGGACGGTCGGGAGAGACGACCAGATTTACGCGATTCTGCTCGGAAGTGAAATCGAGGTCAAATTCCAAGGACTCAACCACCTGAACCTCACCGGTCTGGGGATTGTAGCGCACCGGGCTGATTAGAATAGGCAGGATTCGATAGCCGCGCAGTATGGCGGGACGGCCGAGACAGGCAATTTCAGTCGGCCAAAAGCCGTCCGGACCGGTCTGTTTCGCCAGGTCGGTTTTCAGGCAGACGAATTCGCGCCCTTGGCCTGATCCCGGGTCGGACAGACGCCTCGCGGACACCTCGCCGTCGTCCACCGGCTGAACCGGCATTGGATTTAAGCCCTCGACAAGCCGGGCTTCCAATCCCTGTATTCGCAGTTCGACGCCGGACTCGGGAGGAATCAACATAAAACGGGCAATCACGGGGAAGTCAGGCTCGCCGATAACATGAGGTGTTTCTTCATTGGGAAGCCATAGTCGGTCGTACTGTTCGCCGTCAACCTGAACCTTCTCCTGTCTGAGGTTCTGAAGGTTGAACTCGAAATGAGTCAAGGCGTCACCAAATTGACTGAATTGAATAAACTTATCTTGAAGCGCTTCGTGTTGGGCAGCTGATCCTGCACAAAAGCCAGCGGCTGCTATCACGAAGGTCATTGGAATTGTGAGAGCCGCCTTAGCAGCCCCGAAACTAAAAGGCATGCTTCCTCCTGTGGGCTTTTCTCGGTGCCTTGTTTAACAAATTGAGAGGCGTCAACGCGCCGTCTGCTGATGACCCGACCCCTAAAGCTGCAGAAAAAACAATGGCTGTGCAGATCCTTTTGGGAGCGACGTTCGTCCTTACGCAATTTGGGCAGATCCAATCGGCTGAGGACTATTAAGGGGTGCATTTTCTTTTTTACAACGGATGTAATGCGTCGAAGACGCATCATTCCTGCGAAAGCTGGAATCCAGAGGGAATTAACGCTGGATTCCCGCTTTCGCGGGAATTATCATGGTGGCTTCCCCACCACGGAACCTGAAAATAGGTCGCGTAGGACAAGCGTCTCGCTTGTCAACCGAGACGGTTGACTTACGCGGAGAACCTATTTTCTGGGAAATGACCGCGCGAAACTTCAATGATTTAATAAATTTAAATAAATTATCCCGTTTAGTCAAGTAAATAAGCACATCTGCCCTTCCAAGTTGAGGCATTACTTGACTAACTGTTTAAAGCATCCTAATTTAAAATTTTGTATAAAAGCCCTCGGTGCCTCTTGGCGACGGCGATTGGGCTGAGGAGGCACGGCGCATCAGCCTGCCCGCATTTTTACGACAGCAATCTTCCAGCGCAGTGAGGAAGCCATTCAACTCAAATCCTTTAAATTCCATGACCTCCTTTGACAATAAGGCGTTTTTCCAGGAATTAGAGAAGCGTCAGGACTGGGTGAACGAATACATCCTGCAGCCGCGGTTTGTGAACCGTTTTCAGCCTGAAGACGTCCAATCCGCCGTTACAGCTTACATCCGGTATGGCGGGAAGCGGCTGCGTCCGGCCATCCTGATGTTCTCCTGCGGGGCGGTGGGCGGCGATGAGAAACGCGCCATCCCTGCGGCAGCGGCGGTGGAGATCTTCCACACCTGGACTTTGGTTCACGACGACATCATCGACCGTGATTCAATCCGGCGCGGCTCCCCCACGGTCCACGTCCTGCAAGCCAATCGCAGCCGCGACGGGCGCAGCGGCTTCAAGCTCGAAAATGCTGAAGCGCAGCATTATGGCATCTCCATCTCGATACTGACCGGCGACATCCAGCACGGCTGGGGCATCAGCATGATGACGGAATTAACCAGCCGCAATGGGATCGACCCGCAGGTGACGCTGGACCTGATTGACGAACTCGACACCAAGGTGTTGAATACACTGGTGGAAGGCGAAGTGCTTGACATTCAATTTTCCTACCGCGACATCGACAGCCTCACGCCGGAGATGATCGAGGACATGCTCTGGAAAAAAACCGGCGCATTGTATGAATTCTGCGGCCGCGCCGGCGCCTCCATAGGTTTGGGTGAAAAGGACCGCGAACTCATCGATGAGGTGTCCAGCTTCGCCTCCAAGTGCGGCACCGCCTTTCAACTGCAGGACGACATTCTGGGGCTTATAGGTAAGCAGACCGCCTTAGGCAAGCCCATTGGATCCGACCTGCGCGAAGGCAAGCGCACGCTCATTGTATATGACGCTTACCAGAACAGCACCGACGCAGAAAAGGAGAAGCTGATGTCCGTTCTGGGGAATCCCAACGCCGCGGAATGGGAGATACAAGAGATTATCGGACTGCTGAAGAAAAAGGGCGGCATTGATGAGGTGAAGGCGCGGGCGCAGGAGTTGATCAAACAAGCCATGGGACATTTGGCAAGGCTGCCGGATAATCACTATAAAAAGCTCTTGGCCCAATGGGCTGAGTTTATGATTCTGAGGGAGTTTTAGCTCCCATGGTCAGAGCCGAAGCGAAAATACTCAACCGATTAGGACTCCATGCCCGACCAGCCAATAAGCTGGTCAAGATTGCCAGCAGCGGCAGATCCGAGGTGGGTTTGGCGTACAACGGCCAACGCGCCAACGGACGGAGCATTCTGGGCGTGATTCTGTTGCAGGCTTACAAAGGCGCCACAATATCCATCGAGGTCCGTGGTGAAGATGAAGAGGAAGTACTGCGGCAGATTCTGGAACTCATCGCGAACAAGTTTGAGGAAGAGTAATTCGGATCTAATGAATAACTCTTCTTTAGATTAAACTCTCCGCTCAAAACTGCCTATCCGCTGTCATTTCCCAGAAAACAGGTTCTCCGCGTAGGTCAACCGTCTCGGTTGACAAGCGAGAGGGTTGACCTACGCGGTCGAAGGGCTATTTTCTGGGAAATGACAGCTAATGACCAAATGATATTACATCCATTAATATAATCTTCACCAACCGACCTAAACCAGAGAAAGCCCATGCGCATTATAACCACCCTCGCTTTGTGTTCGCTGTTACTAACTGCCTCACTGGCTACAGCAGTCGAGCCTGTCCCCCGTGCGGATTACCTCGCCTTCGCCCGGAAATCCGCCGACTGGACCTGGGATCACCAGGATTCGCTGATCGCTAAGTGGAAAGAGCGCTTCGACGAGAAATCCGTCTTCGGCTACCAGCCCCCGCCCTACCTGCTGGAGATGGCCACCATCTACGGCGAGCTGTACGATATGAGTCCAAAGAAGGTCTATGTCGAGCGCATTAAGAAGGTGCTGCTGACCTACGGCGATTATCGGAAGATGTACCCCCAATGGGCGATTGACCAGCGTCCCGACTACGGCAACGGCGTGCCCGCGCTGCCGGACTTCTTCACCACTATGCGCTACATCAAGCCCTACGAGGTCCTCAAGCGCCACAACCTGCTGGATAAAACCCAACAAGCTGCCATCGAGGAACTTATCGCCCACAGCATCGCCTACGTGCTGCAAGCGCAGGAATGGGGCGCCATGAACCGCGCGGCTCTCCGCGCCGAGACCCTCGCCTGGGCGGTGCGAGCGCTGCCGGATCACCCCCAGTGCAAGCACTGGCGCAGCTACGCTGAAGCCCTCCGCGCCGACAACTGGGGGCAATGGGAAATCGAGGACGCGCAGATCTACCATCCCGTCTGGCTGTGCGCCCTGCTGGGCTGCGCCGACGCCAATAACGACCTTGATGGGTTGTTCCGCACCCCGGAGGTATTCTATTACGCCCAGTATTTCCTGAACCTGATGTGCCCCGACGGCATGGTGCCGGACTTCGGCGACGCGACTTGGCGCGCCTGTTGGCCCCGCTATCTGGTGTTCTTCGAAGCCGCTGCCAAAGCCTACGACGATCCCGAACTCAAGTGGGCAGCGTCGGTCATCGCCCGCAAGTTCATCAGTTTCGACCAAACAAATA
>CAZCEM010000015.1:0-13880 GCA_964497555.1 uncultured bacterium | reverse complement strand
GGGCTCGGAGGCCCGACCTACGCGTCGCAGGCGCTATTTTCTGGGAAATGACAGCGGGTGTTAAGTATTTTCTGCCCCCCTTAATACTTGATTTAGGGAATAATATTTGCTATATTATTCAGCAGTGATGGAACTCATGATTTGGGGCGGAGACCGATGTTCGGGTTTTTGCATGATTATGCCCAGGGCTTTTTTATTTGTGACGCACCTGCTTTAAGACGGAAATCGCATCGAGCGGAGTGGCGAAGGATTCGACGCTCCGCCGCGGTTGAGGTCATCCCTCGCGCCCATGGTCGCGCATTTTCTGCAATCCGGGGTGAAAATCGTGCATTTTTGCCTCGCCCGCCTTTCTGCTCCTCATTCGCGTTCCCTTAAGATTATCCGTGTGAAGGATGTAAATGTTTTCTTGGTGAGGATTAAGCATGTTCAGGTTTTTGGTAGTTGGCGTCTTCGCGGTGATATTGGTTTTTCTTATCATCGCTTGCACCGAGGGTGAAGGTCCTCTGGCGCCGGAAACACCGCCGGTGATCCGATTGACCGCCTCGCTGGACGAGGTTGCAGTTGAGGGTCAAGAGGACGAAACTATTGCGCGCGCGTTTGAGATAATCGTCTCAGATACAACCGGCGACCCGCTTCCTGAAATCCCGGTCAGACTGACAGTGGTTTCAGGTCCCGGCGCCGCAGTGGTGGAACCGGCATCTTCCGCCTCCGGCGTCATCCACGCGTTGTACTATGTATCCCTGCCGGTCGGCAATCATGACGCAGTCGTCCGCGCTTATGCCGGGGCCGACAGCGCTCAGGTCGTCTTCCACCTTAACGGCCATCCGAAGCCCTCCAGCATTGGCTTCACCTCCGATGACTACCATCTCTCCACCCGCTACCAGATTCCCGGCGAAATCTCGATGACCATTTCGGTCGTCAACCGAATAGGGCTGCCCTGTGAGGGCGTCAACGTGGCGTTCTGGCTGGCATCCGGGGAAGGTTCGGTCGAACCGCTGGCGGTGACGGATTCCCTCGGCGCGGCGTCGGTCGCCTTCACCGCTGACGGCAACTGGTTCGGGGAAGCGCTGGTCATGGCTTCGGTGACGCAGCAAGCACCGGTTTTAGCATCGAGCAGCATGGATTTTTCTATCAAGGGCCTCCCCTTAAATATCACCTCCCTGCTCGCGGGCGCGTCCGGTTCACCGTTGACCTGCGCCGCTCGGATTGAAGTGGAATGCGCCTCCCATGTCGGCTTGCATTTCCTCACCCCTGACCAGGAAATAATCCGCTACTCGGCTGTGTCGTCCGTCCCCCTTTCACTCGCGCTAATCGACGACGACGGTCGTCCCATCTCCGGCGAATCCATTGAACTGGAGGCTTCGCTGGAATTGGGAACCGTGCCGGCGCGGGTTGTAACCGACCGGGCTGGACGAGCCTCAGCCAATCTGGTTTTGGCAGAGAATCCGGTCTCCGGTTCGGTGCAGGCTGCTTTGCCGTCGCTGGGCTTGTATGACGAGATTTCCCTAGCTGTAGTCCCGGGGGGGCCGCTTACAGCCAGCTTTGAGTTCCTCGACGCCGGTTCCGCCGTCTGGAAAAACACAACCTACAATGTTCGGGTTGCTGTCCGCTACCAACGCAGCGGCGGGCCGGTTGTCGGGGCTCCATTGGCGCTTCTCAGCGCGCTGGGTAATCCAGTCGTCAGCCAGGGTCTGACTGACCGGAACGGCCGCGCGGAATATGTCTGTATCGCGGAGAAAGGCGGCGAGGAGACGTTGACATTGGAATTGGATGGCGAAGAGGTTCCCAATGCCTCCTTTCAGTTCGACATTCTTCAGGGTGACATTCAGTTCGAAGGCGAACTGCTGCCTCCGGCAGTGGGAGTGCCCGGCGCCGGAAGGCGCTTCCTCTTTCGCCTGACGGATGAGATTGGTTTGCCGGCGTGGGGAGAATTGGTGGAGTTTTCAACCACCACTGGAGTTTTCCTTGATTTATCAGTTGAAACGGATTGGGACGGTCGCGGTGAAACCTTCCTCAGCCGAGGCGAAAACGCTCCCAGGGAAGGCATGATTACCGCCCGTTGGCGGACTGGCGAGTGGCAGGAAACTGTGGAGTGGGATCCGTTGCCGGTAGGCCGTCTGGAGGTTCTCTCCGAGTCGTGGAAAATGACCATTCCCGATGGTGGTCGCGACAGCTTAATACTGCGAATCGTCGCGCGAACCACCGAAGACGAACTGCTGGACTATCCCTGGCCTGTCTTCTTGGAACTTCGTAATGAGCCGCTGCCGCCGAGAGGCTGCGTCTTTGAGAATGGCCTTGCCCGCGATACCGTAGATACTCAAGACGGCGTTGGCTTCATTACGTTGAAAAGCGGATTGCTAAGAGGTGGAAAATTACTTCGAGTTTCAACCTGGAGCGATTCCAATAGAACCCGTGAGATAGAACTCATTGTCAGCCGGATAACTGTGATTGCCGGTCCGCCAGCCTGGGTCAGCATTTCTGAATACGAGGAAGCTGAAAACGCAGGGGACGGGCGGTGGTCAATGGCGGTTCGGTTGACTTTATACGATCGGCACAATAATTGGATTCGGGAGACTACACCATTGCTTATTCAACGGGATGACAGTCCTCCGGATACTTTCACTTACTCGTGGGACCACGTCTGTTTCAATCTGGTTTATTTCTCAGAAGAAACCTTTAATGTGGTTAATCTGAAGGTCTTTACCAGCGATATGGAAATGATTGGAAGCCGATTGATCAAGCTCCCCCTGCAATATGGACAGTTGACCCTCGAAGTCGATACTAACAATTTCTTTTTCGAAAGCCCCGATGATACCATGATCATTCAGGTGCGCGCTCGACTGACCGACTGGCATGGGGTGTTGATCAATAATGCGCCGGTGATTTTCTCCTCCAACCGGGCTCGCTTCTTCTGGAGGAATCATGAAACCGACCGTCTGGTTAGTTATTTCCCTGCTATCCCTCGAAAGTTCACCGGGGTGGTGGATCAGCAAAATCATGAGCAGCCCGGCGAAGCTACCGTTTTTCTAATAGCGACTCTCTATGACTTAGACATCGATCCCTTTTCACTTGAGGTTACTATTCAGATCAATGCCAAAGTGGAAGGTTACGACGAAGTTGCGGCAGATCCCGCGTTTGTGTTCGTCACTTGGAGGCGTTAGTTCCTTCAGATAAAAATCGAGTGAAACCATGAACCGCTGTTCCCTATTCTGCCTTGCGCTGTCGTTGCTGCTGCTGAGCGGCTGCGGCAAGGATAAACAGGCCGATGAAGAGAATCCGGTCATCCCGGAAGTGCGCTACGTCATCACCCTCAGCAGCGTGCCCGACGTGATTGTGAGCATCGAAGGCGCTCGGCGCAGCTTCACCTTCCTGATTTCCGTCAACACCGACGACGGGCTGGTGGTCAGCAATAAGACTGTCCGGACGCGCATCGACGCCGGTCCGGGCGACTTGAGCAGCGCTGAGGTGACGACTAACCCCCTGGGCATGGCGCAAAGCACCTACACATCACTCATCCCGACCGGCAATACCCTGGTGAGACTCGTGGTTGAATGTGACGCCTTCGACGCCTCACAGGAGTTTCACATCATCAGCCTGCCGCGGCCGGCGGTGGTCGAGCTGAGCACCCTCAATCCCGACCGGATTGCTGTTGAGGGACAGGACGTTCAGATGGACATTGTGGCGCTGTTGACCGACGCGGACGGCAACGCGGTTTCCGGCGTGAGTTTGAAATTTGAGATAGAACCGCTGGTCGAGGGCGGCGGCACCTTCGGACTTCTGTCATCTGCCGGAGTTACCGACGCAGACGGCATGACCCATGCGACATTTCGGTCGGGCGGGGGATTCGGCAGGGAGAAAATCAGTTGCCATGTAGATGAGCCGGACGGGTATCTGGAAGAGGTGCGGGACGAAATCACCATCAACATCGAATCTTTAAACGATAAAATCAGCAGCTTCACCATCGCAGCCAATCCCGATTATCTCATCGTGAGTTCCGCCGAGCCGGAGAGTTCGACGGTCACCGTCAATCTTCGCGACGCTGACCGATTTGGGATTGAGGGCGTGTCCGTGAACGTGACAACCGACGTAGGGTATATTGTGGGTCGAGCGGTAACAGACGAGCTGGGGAGAGCTTCGGTTCAGTACATTGTCGAATTTCACAATTTAGCGGATACGACCCAAGGCGCCCACATTTCAGCGCAGGTCCCCGGCACCGACTGGCACGCCAGCGCCTTCATCATTCTGACGCCTGAGGGCGCCGGCCGCGCCACGCTTCGTCTAACCACCGACACGCGGTCGATTATGGCCGACAACGGACGGACAGTCGCTCATCTGACCGCCACTCTGCTCAACCGATTCTTGGAACCGATCGCAGGACAACCGGTGGTGTTCACCACCACCCATGGCTTGGCGCAGTCGCCCGTTTCCACCGACGCCAACGGCGTCGCCCGCTCAATTTTCACTGACATCGGCATCGCTTCGGTGGATGAGAACGGCAATCCCGATTCGGCAGTGGTGCGCGCTCGGGTGGATGAACTCAACGCCATGGCCCAGGTTAAGATCATGATACTGCCGTGGGACGAGATCGGCGAGCTGGAGGCGCTCGAGCCGGAGCATCCGGTGGAGGTGGGTGGAATCGATTCGGTGCTGGTGCGGTGCCGGGTGCTGCGCCCCAACGGCGAACTCCTGGGCGACGGCATTGTGGTTCATTTTGAACCGACGCGAGGCATTGTCAATCCCCGCCATGCCGTCACGCGGGATGGAGTAGCGTCAACCTGGTACTATTCGCCCTACACTTCAGGTCCGGATTCGGTGCTGATATGGACGCTTTACAACGGCAATCGATTCGAGACGAAAACAGCGGTACAAGTGCTCCCCGGTCCCCCCACGAGAGGCTCAGGCTCAAGCGAGGGTGGACCCTTGACTGCCGGGGATTCGACAGCCTTTGTCAATATCTTTATGACGGTTTTCGACTCCTATGACAATCCGGTTCCGGGAGTGACGGTCTGTTATTCAGCCTCCTTAGGCGTTCTCACGCGGGAGGCTCCGGTTACAGACGCGCGCGGAGTCGCTGCAACGCGGCTTTACGCCGGAGATATTCCCGGACTGGCTATTGTAACCATCTGTATGAACACTCCAGAAGGACCCCTTCTCGGCACCATGCCCTTTACGATTCTGGCGCCTACGGTAGGCCGAATCGAGTGCAGCCTTGACCACACAAATCTAGCGGTGGGAGGGCAGGATGAGACCTCTTCAGCTCACGTTATAGTAAGGTTGTTGTCCCTTGGTGGAATCCTGGTTGAAGAGCCTTATCCGGTGGTGCTGGAGGTGCTTAATGACCTCGCGGCGCCTCATAATTGTTATTTTAACGACGATGAGGCCTTACTGAGAATAGTAACCCCGTCGAGTCAGGGCCTTGCGGTCGCCACGCTGAACGCCGGCGACAGCCTGGGTATTCGCATCCTGCGGGCATACACCTGGACAGATGAGGCTCAAGAGGACACGGTGGAAGGGCTTCAAGAATTCCGCGTAGTGCCCGGTGAAGCGAGCACGATTCGAGTCAACTTGAATCCTTTAGGCATAGATACCGGCGGAGCCTGGCTGCTGGAAACCTGGGCCGACGCGAGGGATGCGCGAAACTTCCCAGTAGCGGCCGGGACGGAGGTGTTATTCAGAGTTGATTCGGAGATAGCCGCGATTCAGGAATCCGGCGTCGTTTTTCGCCCCGGCTATAGAGGATATGTTCTCGAAGGGCGAGCCTATACGACGCTGGTATATAGCAGCCAGAACACCTTTGGCGACGTCAATATCGAAGCCCGGATACCCACCACTCGGCACGGTGTGGTGAGCAACAGCCTGGACCTATTGCTGCCGCTGCAGCAGGGTCAACTCAGCTTGACCGCCAATCCGGGCAACTGGAACTTCGGAGCCGACGGCGACACCGCCCAAATCGTCATTGTTGCAACGCTGCGCGACGGACATCGCTCGCCCATCAACTTCGGCAGCGTGGAGTTTTCCCCTCAACGAGGCACTCTATACTGGCGCAATGCCCAGACCGAGCAACTCGAACGGCTGCGGGACAACATCCGCATCACAGGATTGAATAATGCCCAGAACAATGAAGAGCCGGGTCAAGCCACGGTTTATCTCGTCGGAGGAGAGTTGAATTTCTTCGCGGCGCCGGAGAATCCGGAGGACCCAAACGACAACGTTCTCGACATTCAAGTCGGAGCCCGTCTGCAAGGCTACGCGGACGTCATAGCTGAACCGGTGACAATCCGTTTTGTACGTCCCGCGCAATAGACGAAAGACTGCGGGTAGAGAGATTCCGCTGAAAAGAACCTTAACCAGCCAACTTAGCTCGGCAGCTTGTGATGGAGGATTTTTCAAGATGAAAAGAACTGCGATAAGCTTGATTATATCAGCGCTTTTACTGGCGCTGGTTCTCAGTTGCTCCGATGACAGCAATCCCAGCGCTCCTGCGGAGGAAGCGCCTCAGCGGCTGGCGCTGACTATAGACCTACTGCCGGCAGTGTTGTGCGGGCCGCCGGGCGTCGAGCAGACGGTGTCGTTTATCGTCTCGACGCTGGTCAACGGAGCGCCGGCAGCGGGGAAGGTCGTCAACCTGGTCATTGAAACCGGTCCAGGGTCGCTTTCCAGCAATACAGTGCTGACTGGAGAAGACGGCACCGCTGATGTTCAATACCGCGTCAGCATCGCCCCTCGTTCCAACCGCAGCGAAGTCGTAATCGGCGCAGTCTGCGATTCCGCTCATGCCACCGGTTCGATAACTTTGATGGAGCTGCCTCAGCCAGCTCGGCTCTCTCTTCAGTCGGATGCGCCAGTGGTCTTTGCCTCCGAAGGCGAGTCGGCGCTGATACATTTAACCGCTGTGGTTTTTGACTCTTTGGATCATTCGCTTTCTGATGTGAATATGCGGTTTTGGCTGGCGCCATATATGGAGGAAGATTCCTCCTTCGGTTCGCTCACCTGCTCTCACACCACCGACGCCAACGGTGAGATTTCCCTAACCTTCAACAGCCGAGGCGGCTACGGAAAGGTCAAGGTCGGCGCGGGATTGGCGATGCCCTATGACGAATCCATGCAGACCTTCGCTGAAATCGAAGTGCGGCGGATGACTGACAACATCCAGTCGCTGACGGCGCAGGCGCGGCCGAATCGGTTTGTTTATACATTGGCGGAGACCTTTGAATTCGAGATAGCAGTGGCTGCCAGAAACCGGAATTTGGAGGGAGTTTCAGGCGTGCCGATTCTGGTTCGTCCCCAATACGGCGTAATCCGTTCAGCGCCGGAGACCGATGCTGACGGGCTTTCGCGCACGGTGCTGACCTTGAGACCAGAGATGGATTTTCCCGCGGAGCTGCTCGGTCAGACGATAAATGTCGCTGTCAACGCTTCGGTCCCGGGCACGGATTGGAGTGTCTCGGTGGTGATAATCGCCACTCCGTTGGTAAATCCGAACGTCCGATTGTCGCTGACAACCGATGCGAAGAATATCTGGGCTGACGGCCCCGGCGGCTCCCAAGCCCATTTGACAGCGAGGCTTACCACCGAAGCGGGCGACCGAATGAGCGGCGAGCCGATTTGTTTCTGCACCTCCAGTTGGCAGGGGCTGGCGCTGTCGCCGGTTTCCACTGATTCCTCCGGTCAGGCGTCGTCGTATTTTGACGACCTGGGCACACCTTCGACAAATAACCTGGGGCAGCCCGATTCGGTAGCGGTGACCGCCATTCATCAGCCCTCGGGGGCTTCGGCTTCGCTGAAGATAAGCATCCGCGAATTGCCGGTATTCGGCGGGATGACTTTGGCGGCAAGCAGTCGAATTCTGGAAGCAGGCAGCGGTGCGCGAACCGATGTGATGGTGTCGGCTTGGACTTCCAAGGGCCAGACGCTGGATCCGGGCTGGGAGGTGCGTTTGGTGTCCAAATTAGGCTCATTCACTGACGCCGCGCCGAAAATCGGCGCCAGTGGATCTGCGCATACCACCTACATCGCTGGCCGAAGGGCGGGATTGGACAGCCTTCGCGCCTTTGTAAGGATGCCGTCAGACAGCGGGTACAGCAATTACCTGACGATTGACCTAACTCCAGGATCACCCGCAGCCATTAACATGACGGCTGAGCCTGATGTCGTTTTCGCCAACGATCCTAATGCTGACTGCATCGTTACCGCTGAGGTGATTGACGCTAATAGGAATCCCATCCGCGCGGGCAACGCTGTGAATTTCATTGTAACCATCGGATCGGTTCAGCCGCCGACGGTGTTGACAACTACCAACGGAAAAGCTGTCTCTCGTTATCACCCAAGCGCGTCGGGCGAAGCCGTTATAACCGCTCGAACGCCGGGACTCAGCGGTATGGTGGAAGGAACTACAACAGTAACCGTGCTCAGAGGGCTTCCAAGTTCCTTAACCGTTGAAATGGAAACCGATACCTTAATCCAGCGCGGCTTCGCAGGGATTGACTCCAGCAGGCTTAGAATCTACGCTCGGGATGTCGCCGGGAATCTGCTGGAGGTTCCGACGCCGTTGGTCGTGGAGATGGTGAACGAGATGCCTCCGCCGGCGGGCAGCGGCTTTGAAATGGGGGAGAGTATTATTCAGCGTCAGGAATTGACGCTGGTGGAAGGCGTGGCGACGACCTATGTCAGAGCCGGAACCGCGCCCGGTCGCAAGACCTTGAGGGCATATACCTGGAGGGATGCCGCACGTCAGGATACAGTCCAGACGACGTTTCACTTTATTGTTATGACTTCCGAAGTCGATAGGCTCTCGCTGTACATCAATCTGGAGGGGTGGGACGCTGGTGGCGACGAATGGGCGCTGCAAGTCTGGGCGGATGCTTTCAAGGAGCAGGGCACAGCGGCGTCGGACAACATCCCGATAGAATTTGGCACAGATTCAGACGACGCCTACATCAGCGACGGTTACACCGGCAACGCAGATCGGAACGGCAATCGGCATCCGGGCCGAGCCTGCACGGTGTTGTACTATCCCGGCTTCATTACTTATGAGGAAACCTCGATTACCGCGCGCGTGCTGTCCGCCGGAAGAATAATTGAGGCTCGTCGCGTGATAAAGCTGCCCTTGCAGCAGGGTCGATTGATTATGGAAGTCCGGCCGCATGTTTGGGTTTTTCAGGGCGACGATGACAATGCTCAATTCCAAATCACCGCAACGCTGCGGGACGGGCACGAGGATTTAATCAACAACGTACCCATTCGATTTGAAGCCACACGCGGCCGCTTTTACCGGTTCAACGAGAACACAAGAGACTATGTCACCTATCATCCTCGCCCTGCCATCAAGCTCACCGGCGTGCGCGACCGCGAGAACAACGAAATGCCGGGGCATGCGACGGTTTTTCTGATGGGGCCGGAGAATATATTCTTCCTTGATAATTTCACACAGGAAGTGAATGTGCAAATAACTTCTCACGTGGACGGCGACGAGGAGGTCTCAGCTGAGCAGGTGTTTGTCACCGTTCTGAGGTAAGATCGTCAGACCACGCAGTCGGGAAGGTCGATATGCAGGGATGATTGCGACGCTGCAACCAAGCGGGAATTGAAGACCTGAGGACGGGCGTCTTTGCCCGTCCTTCTGCAACGCCGCCTTCCAGACGGTTGGTCTTGTCGCTGAGCCGTCTGGAAGACCGCACTGCGCCTTATGAGTATTAAGGGGTGTATTTTCTTTTTTACAATGGAGATAATATGTCGAAGACACATCATGCCAGCAAAAGCTGGCATCCAGAAGGAATTAGGGCTGGATTCCCGCTTTCACGGGAATTGTCATGGTGGCTTCCCCACCACGAAGGATGAAAATCGCCTCAGCCGTAGGTTGTGGACGCCCTGCGGCACACTGGTGGTCGGGCTCGGAGGCCCGACCTACGCGCTTTGAAGGGGCTATTTTCTGGGAAATGACAACGAATGATCCTTTGAATTTGCACCCAGTAATATTACATGCCGATTCAGCAGAGTTTTGCTTGGACATGGCGTAATTTTCAAGGAAAAGTTAAACATGCTCAAGGAGTCGAACCATGAGAACCACCACTGGTTTTCTGCTTGTCTGTTTTTTAGCACTTCTTATAGCTGCCGGCTGCGGCGATGAAACCGTCACCGAACCGGAAATCAATCCTTCCGAACAATACAGCCTCACCATTGCCGGTTTGCCGGAAGAAGCGCGGGCATCCGTCGGCGTGGAACTGCGGCTTCCCTTTACAGTAACCACCTGCGACGGCGAGGGCGTACCTTTGTCCGGACGCGCCGTTACAGCGTGGGTTGATTTTGGACCCGGCGCGATAGTTGACAGTCCCCTTAACACCAACACCGACGGCGTCGCTTACGCAACATATGCGGTGACGCTGCTTCCCGCTCAGCCGGACCGGACTGTGGTGATAAAAGTCCGGCTGGGCTCGGTGGTCGCTTCGACGTCGTTGATGTTGGTCGAGACCGCCCGTCCAGCGCGGCTGGTGTTATCCACAGCCACGCCGGTGGTTTTCGCCGCCGAGGGCGAACCTGCTCAGATCGCCCTGAAGGTAACGGCTGTAGATGAAAACGGCGGCAGTGTGTCGGACGTAGCGCTTCGGTGTCTGCTTCAACCCGCCACCGAAGGCGGGGAAGCGTTCGGATCGGTTACGCGAGAGGTTGTTACAGACGCCCACGGCGAAGCTGAGATAACCTACAACAGCCTGAATGAACACGGTCAGGTAATAGTGAGAGTAGAGGAGAAGTATCCTCCCGCGGAACCGGCTGTTTCCGGTTCAATAACGCTGGAGGTGCGCGAGCTGTCGCAGAAGATCGGCTCGCTGGAGATGTTCCTCGATCCCGACACCTTGACCGTATATGGAAAAGAGGACCTGGAAATACAGGTAATGGTCAGAGTCCTGGGGGAAGGCCGCCAGCCGCTGGCGAGGATGCCGGTGGCGCTGACCGCAGAATACAGCGCTGCAGCGCCGGCACCTTTAACCGATGAATTCGGAGTGACGCAGACCCTCTGGCGGCTCAATCCCCGGCGGGATTTACCGGGACTGCCGCCGGAGGGGATAGCTGTGAATATCACCTGTACGATTCCGGGGACTGATTGGGAAACCCAGGCGTCATTGTTTCTTCAGTCGGCGGTCTATCCCGTCGGTTCGCTGACGCTTTTCGTTGAACAAAGGACTTTGTTATGTGACGGCATGGGAGGGAAACATCTCACATTAACCGCGACGCTTCGTGATGAGAAAAGCCAATACCTGCCGGAACGTGAACTTCAAGTTTATGTGTCCTCAAATCACGCGATAGCGGACCCGACCGTTATTACCGACAATCTGGGTCGAGCTGAGATACTGGTGGATGACATCGGCTCGGATCTGATAGTTGACGGTGAGGGGGTGGAAGTTACCGTCCGTCAGTTGGAGATGGATTTGGAAGCCTCCCTGCTGATATATCTTGAGAAATTCGATGAGACCGTGTTTGTCCAGCTTCAAGCCGACCGGATGGTGCTGGTGGCGGGCAGCGGAGATTCGATGATTGTGCGCGCGACGGTGCTGCTCGCGGATGGCTCGCCCGCGCCGATTGGCACCATCGTCAGGTTCGAATGCGGGCAGGGGCGTTTTGTGCCGGCCGCAGCCGCGGTTTCCGGCCCCGATGGCAGTGCGGTGACGCGGTATTATACCGGATGGGACATTGAAACCGACACCCTTCAGGCGTGGGTGGAGCGGCTTCATGCGACATATTTCAGCAATCAGGTTCTAATCAGCCTGACGGCCGGACCGCCAGCGGTGCTGCGATTAAGCTGCGGTGAACACAGTATTCCTCGAAATGAATCGACCGAGATAACTGCGCGCATTGAGGATGACAACGGCAATCCAACCAGCGGGGTCATCCATTTCTGGACGGACAACGGCGACATTCAGCCTAACTGCCGAGCGGATGAAGACGGCAGCGCGAGGGTGGCTTTTAATGCGGGAAGCGCGACTGGTTTGGCGACCGTAATCGCTCGGGTTAATGGAAGAATCCCAGGTGAGGTCTATTCCGACACTCTCCGCCTGCATATCACCGGACTGCCGCCGGTTCAGATGGAGATGGACATAGGACTCGACGGCACGGCTGTCGGCGGCGCCGCCTGGGAGATTCCCGTTACGGTGCGGATTTCGGATGGGGAAGGTCAGCCCGTCGAAGACGGACTGCCGGTGACGTTCACTGTAAATCCTCCGTTGGCCCTGCTTCAGAATGTCGTTACCGGCAACGCCGACGCCGTTGGGCGGTGTCATCCCGGCGTTGCTCACGGACGGTTGATTTACCAAAGTCAATTCACCAATGAGCCCGTCACCGTTACCGCGTTTATTCAAAGCGATCATGGTCCAGTCGAGGTGTCACGGATGATGGATCTGCCCTTGCAGCGGGGTGAGATTATGTTGAACGTTGACCCCGCGAATTGGCAGTTCAACGCGGATGACCCTGAGGCTCGAATCCGCATTTGGGCGATTGTCAGGGACGGGCACGGGGTGCCGGTGAACGGCGCAAGGGTGTTGTTCACGACAACGCGCAGCCGGCTGAGCTGGTACAACCTCGACAGGAACGAGTACATCCAATACTTCCCAGACCCGGCAATCAAAGTGACCGGCGCGATTGACCGCGAAAACCTCGAAGAACCGGGAACGGCGACGGTCTATCTGGAAGCGGAGATGGACGACATCTATCTCGATCCGTTCACGCTGGAGGTGAGGGTGGAGATAAACGCCTGCGTGGTGGGCAATGACGACGTCATCTCCGAGCCGCGGTTTATCATATTCACGCGGCTGGCCGGCTAGGAATGTTTATTCACAGCAGATTACGCAGATTAAGCAAACGACTTAAATCCATTAAAAATCTGCGTAATCTGCGAAATCTGCTGTGAATAATAAAAAACAGCAGATTTAACGGATTTAGCAGATTTTAAAAGTACTTCAAGAACCATGAACACGAACCGAATCCTCATTACCTTGCTGACGGCCTTGATGCCGACCGGCTTAGCCTCAGCCCAGCCTTACGTCTATATGTCCATGTCCGAGCACACCGGCGATAGGCTCAACTACCTGACACCGGGGGTTTACGAGGGCAGCATTCACAGCAACGATGCCTTCAACTTCGGGTATCTGCCGCTGCGGATAGATGGGATTGTTACCAGCAGCGCCGACCACATCAACTACTTCAATGGTGTTGAACCTGATGATGTTGAAATGGGCGGAGAGCCGGTATTTAATATTCAATCCATTGATTTGCCCAATGACGTGAATAACATCAGGGCAAATGCCAATCCTTGGGTAACCTCTCGCAACAGATGGATGATGACTTGGATTAGAGCTGGGTGGGGTCAGATAAACATATACCAATACCCCAAAGGACTTCCACGTTCTGACTCGCTTTGGGGCAGCTTCGCTGCACCGGCTTGGGCAGCCATGTTCGTCGATGGTGACTGCGAAGTGGAAGGAACCTTCGCCGGATGTCTGTCCATTGGCTGCTCGGGTGATATGTATATAATTAATGACGTTAAACTTCAAGGAGCCGATCGGTTCGGCGATTATGATGACGCTTTCATGCCTCACATGCTCGAACTCATTGCTGAAGGGGACATTATAATCGCCAATACTTTTGGTAATGGGAGGGATGATGGACTGAATGCTGCACCAGATGATTTAAACCGTCATTCGGTTGTAGTCGATGCTATATTAATTGCGCTTGGTGGTTCGGTCAGGATGGAAGACACCAACGAAGAATGGGACTTATACCAAGGTCCGGAACCCGATGAGCGAGGAACTTTGTACCTTAAAGGCTGCATTATCCAACGGAATGGTTTTCCATTCTGGAATGAAAACCATGATGGCACAGGATACCGGGTT
>CAZCEM010000014.1:0-13987 GCA_964497555.1 uncultured bacterium | reverse complement strand
GCAATTTTGAGCAGAGAGTTTAATCTAAAGAAGAGTTTTTCAGCAGACCCTAATTCAATCTATTTGAAAGCACATAAAATTGAATTTCCATAAAAAACAACGACTTGTCGCCAATTCCCCAGAAGACACGCTATCCTTCAGCGAATCTTTGGCTGCTGATTTAAAGCCCGGCGATGTGGTGGCTTTGATAGGGGAATTGGGCGTTGGCAAGACGTTGTTTGCCAAGGGAATCGCCCGCGGATTGGGTTATCGAGGCGAGGTGACCAGCCCCAGCTTTGTGCACGTTCACCTCTACCGCGGTAAGCTGCCGGTCTATCACGTTGACCTTTATCGGGAGCGCAGCGCCTTAGACGTCTTGTCGCTGGGCTTGGAGGAATACATCGATGGAGAGGGCGTGACCCTTGTCGAATGGGCGGATCGCTTTCCGGAACTTCTGCCGAAGGTCTGCTGGCAGGTGCTGATTTCAACCCTGAAGGACAATATTATGGGCAGAATGATTGAGATAATCCCTCCATTAGCGACTTAAACGCAGGTCGGGACTATCCTCGGCCGCGTTGTAGGTTTTGTTCTGAATTAATTCATTCTTATATTGTCTTATTGTAGGAACCGGTAAGTTTCTTCCCCTTTTTTACTGAAGGTTGATCCCATGAGATCTCGGACGAGCGCCATCCTGCTAATCGGAGCATTGCTCCCGTCGATATTGAATCCGAGCTGGTCGCGGCAGATTGGAGTGCCGGGAGATTTCGGCAGCATCGGCGAAGCCATTCAAAATGCCGGCTCTCCTATTGATCCCCTCCTTGCGGATACTATCCTTGTTGAACCCGGACGCTACCGCGAAACTCTTACCATTCGTAAAAACATCTGTGTTCTCAGCCGCTTTGTCTTCAGCGGGGACAGCGCTGACCTTTTCACCACCGTCATAGTCGGCGACGGCCGCAATCCGGTGTTGACAGTTGTCGGCCCCAAACAACCGGTGATCGCCGGTTTTCAGATTCTTGCCGGCGGAGGCTGGCGCGGCGCCGGCGCAACCTTCACCAATCAGGCAAACGCGGTGTTACAAAACTGCCTTATCAGATTCTGCGAAAGCGGCGTCGCATGTCTGTCAGGCAGCAACGCGACTATTCAGGACAACTCTATCACCGATAACCGTCATCCCTTTGGGGGCGATGCAGTTTTCATCAGCGCCTCCAATCCGACCTTGAACCGCGACCGCTTGTCAGCCAATTCCGGTCATGGATTGGAGATTGAGGAGTCCTCGTCGGTGGCGGTGAACAACTGCTGGATAATCGGCAACGGGTCAACCGGGATTCACATCTGGGAAGCCTCCGCCAGACTGACCAACTGCGAGATAATCGGCAACCGGGACGACGCGGTGGGGGGAGTGTTTTACAGCCGTCGCAGCCATGGTCTGGTCAAGAATTGCCTGATTCAAGAGAATGTCGGGGGGGATTACGGCGGCTTGGCGTGCGTGGAATCCGATCCGGAGATTTACGACAGCCGCATTATTGAAAACGTCGGCGGGTGCGTGGGGGGCGTGTATAGCGGAACCAATTCTTTTCCTTCCTTTATCAATTGTGATATCTCCCGCAATGAGAGCCGCGGCGGCTGGGGCGGCGTTCGCTTCAGCGAGAGCGCTCCAAGGATGGAGAATTGTCGGATCAATGACAACACTTCACTAAATGGCTGCGCGGGTATTTCTCTCAGCTTGAGCGAGGCCTATTTCTCGCGGTGTCAAATTTATGGTCATCACTCTCGGAGCGGCGGCGGGGCGTTTCAGATGTCGCGCTCAACGCTCAGTATGACTAACTGCACAATCTATAACAACTCGTCCCCCGCAGCCGGAGGAGGATTTAATTTAGAAGGCGGCTGTTGGCTGTCGGTTACGAATTCCATAATATGGGCAAATTCACAGCCCGTTTTGAAACTGAGAAGCTGGGGCGAAGATCCGACGCTGCAAGCCAAGCTCCAGATGAGCTTTACCGACATCGGACCCGGGAGCGATGTGATCAGCACCGACGAGCTATCCATCGTCGAAATGGATAAGAGCATTTTCAACCGGGACCCAAAGTTCACAAATTACTGCATTCCGGATCTGTTCCTGCTGCAGGTCAGCCCCTGTATCGACAGCGGCGATCCCAACGGCGACTTGGATCCCGACGGCACCGTCGCTGACCTCGGAGCCATCTACTTCCCCCAGCCTAACCTTCAGTTATCCACCAGATGGATTTCATGGCCGGAAATTCACCCTCACCAAACTCAGCGATATACCGTGGATGTCCGCAACATCGGCGTGCTGCCGTTGTTTGTCCGTTCCATCGAATTCAACAGCGACGACGCCTTCCGACTCGAATCCGAATCGCCGTTGGCAAACTTTTTCATCGAGCCCGGATCAGTTGAAAGATACCGGATTGTCTTTTCTCCTCTTGATTATCGAGAACACCGGGGCTTGTTGGCCATCAATTCCGACGACCGCAGCGAGCCTCGCGCGCTGGTGTTTATTCAGGGCTTTGCGCTGTTGGTTTCCGATGAATCCGCGTCCGTCAGCGGCGAGTTCCAATTATTAAGCGCCTATCCCAATCCTTTTAATGCGGAACTAAAGGTGGAATTCTACCTGCTGGTGCCGGGACCGGTGAGGGTGGATTTGCTGGATCCGTTTGGACGTCAGGCAGCAATTCCGAATACGTTCCCAGGCAGGGCAGGTTTGAATATGCTGGCACTTTCGGGTGAAAAGCTGCCAGGCGGGACTTATTTTCTTCGGCTCAGCCAAGGTCAGCACCGGGCGGTCTCGCGCGTATTGCTGCTGAAATGAATCACAACGCAGCCATTGGCAGCTATTCCCAACGTTGGTATAATGCTCGGCCCGGATGAGTGTAAGTTTCCCTAATATACTGGCTTTGGAAACCGCCACCGCCATCTGTGCCGCTGCGTTGTTCCGGGAAGCTCAGTTCCTCCATGAAATCGCTGAGCTTTCCCCTCAGAGCCATCACGAGCTGCTTCCGGGCATGGTTGATGAGCTTCTGAAACGCGCCGAGATGGCTTCCTCATCCATTGACCTGGTGGCGGTTTCCATTGGGCCTGGGTCTTTTTCAGGTTTGCGGGTGGGATTATCCTACGGCAAGGGCTTTGCTCTCGGCGCGCACGCCGGCCTGATTCCGGTGAACACCCTCGAAGGATTGGCGCGGTGTCTTTACGACGAGGTAAAGTGTCGAAACCTGGCGGTTGATTCAGCATTGGTACCGGTGACAGCCGCCCGCAAAGGCGAGGTTTTTGCGCAGGTCTTCTCATCTTCTGGGGGCTCGCTCAGCGCGGAAGGGGAGCCTTTTTTAGGCGGCTGGGAGGTGTTGCGGTCTCAGATTCACGTTCCCGCGGCCGTCGGTGGGATAGGATTGAAGACCCTGCTTAAAAATCTCGAGCAGCCTTTGCTGAAAGAAATAACTCTTCTCCCAGACGTGAAACCGTCGGCGCGGAGCATTGGCGAACGAGCCTGGGAATTGTGGCAGGGACATGAAACAACTTTTAATGAATACGACGCCCTGGAGCCAAGGTATCTTAAGGAATTCACCCTCAGGGCCGGAGGTCAAGGTTAGAAACAAACCGCAATGACTCAAATAATTAATCTCCCGCCGCCTCACCTTCAGGGCTCCATGTCGGTAGAGCAAGCCTTGGCGACACGCCGCAGCGTACGGGAATACTCATCCGAGCCGTTGACGCTGGAGGAATTGGGGCAACTGCTGTGGGCGGCACAGGGGATAACCGGCCTGGCGCAAGGTCGCAGCCGGGCGATTGGGCTGCGACCGACGCCTTCGGCGGGAGCGCTGTACCCGCTGGAGTTATACGCCTTTGCGGCGAGGATTGCGGATGTCAACGCCGGCATCTATAAGTATCGGCCTGGACCCGGCGTTGGAGAGAACCGCTTAGAGACCATTAAAAGCGGCGATTACTCAGGCGAATTGGCTAAAGTAGCGCTGGACCAAGAGTGCGTCAAGAACGCGGCAGTGCAGTTAGTGATAACAACTGTCGCGCAAAGGATTGCGGTTAAGTATGGCGAACGCGCCTGGCATTACACTTTGATTGAAGTGGGTCACGCGGCGCAGAACGTCTGCCTGCAAGCCGCCGCGCTGGGGCTGGGTTCCGTGGTGGTGGGAGCATTTCAGGAACAGCGCGTCAAGACGCTGATAGGCTGCGCTGAAGAACCAGCCTATATGGTCTGCGTAGGTCAGTTAAAACAAAAGTAGTCCATGGAGCTTTTTCGCATCAGCTTTTTGTCGGTCGGGATAGTGGATATCCTTGACATTTTCGCAGTGACAGTCGTTTTCTATCAGGTCTATCGCATCGTCCGCGGCACCCGCGCCACGCAGATGTTCACAGGAATGCTGCTGTTGATGGCAGCGGGTTCCCTGGCGGGCTTGATAGGGATGCGGGGCATGACGTGGCTGATACAATCCGTCGGCGCGGTGTGGGTGATAGCCTTTGTCATTCTATTCCAGCCGGAGCTGCGGCGGATGCTGATACGAGTCGGGCAGTTGGGCGTGCTGCGTTCGTTGTTCGACGTAGGGGGAAAGCGCGTAGTAGCCGCCATCGCCCAGGCGTCGATGGAACTCTCCCGCCGCAGGTTTGGGGGTCTTTTTGTCATTCAACGGACCACCGGGCTGCGGGGTATCATAGAAACCGGCGTCAGCATTCAAGCGGAGGTGTCGTCGGATCTGCTGGTGTCTCTGTTCTATCCACGCTCGCCGCTGCACGACGGTGCGGTGGTCGTCTCAGGTGATACTATCGTCGCGGCTCGCTGCATCCTGCCTATCACCGACCGCCCGCTCGAGGATCAACACCTGGGGACTCGCCATCGAGCCGCCGTGGGAATCACTGAGGAAATAGACGCGGTTGCGGTGGTGGTCTCCGAAGAAACCGGCACGGTGTCGGTGGTATGCAATGGAAAATTTCAAGCGAGAAATCTGGACGAAGAGAGCTTAGTTGAGGAACTGAACAAGCTCATATATCCCGGCTCTCGGTCGAGGCGTAAGATTGTCAGAAGGGAGAGCGCTGAATTGCCAGAGGACTCGGTGACGTTAGAGGGGATGCAGGATAATTGAACCTGCGCAATCATCTCCGGGTTGTTGGTTGGGCGGGCGCCTCAAAAATCCCTCCGCTGTTGTATGGCGTTGTTTTCTTGTTCGTGTTAATACCCGCGCTGCCGGTCGAGGAGCACGGCCGCTACGCGATTGTGTTCACGCTCTTTACTCTGACGACGCTGCTCAACAAGCTGCTGATTCTGACGCCGATGATCCATTTTGCCGCGGCTCCCGACTGTCATGCGCGGATGGTGCGGGCGGGCGTCCAACTCAGCCTGCTGTTTTATGCGCTGGCGGGAGCGGCGATAGGGCTGACAGCGCCAGTCGTCGCTCAAATGTTGAGACTGAGCGCTTCTGATATTAGATTAATACCGACCTTATTAGCGGCAATTTTCTTTCGAGAAGCGGGTTTCTGCGTCCAGCAGACGTGCTATCGCATGAACCGCATCTTTGTTCTTGAGGCGGTCTATTACCTGGGTTCAGCGGCGGGATTTATTCTGTTGGCTTATCAGGGGCGCATGACCACCGCGGGCACGGCGTTAGCGGTGAATTTTACGGCAGCGGGTCTGTCGAGCTTGCTGGCATTGGGTTATGGATTCGACGGCGCACGGGTGTGGTTGTCAGCCCGGCGGGAGGACGCCCGGGCGATTCTGCGCTACGGCGTTCCGACGCTGGGCGCGGGTTTTTCGTCTTTTCTGAATTATGGACTTGACATACAGTTGCTGGCAGCCGTATATTCACCGACACAGGTGGCGGTGTATAACGGAGCCAAGAAGGTTTATCAGATAATTTCCTCCCTGTCGCAGGCGGCGTCGCTGGTGGTTATGCCGTATGCCTCAAAACTGACCGCTGAGAACCGGCGGGACGAGTTGCGCGTCACGTATGAAAAAGTCACAGGCTATAATACGGCGTTGATGGTCCTAATCGCAGCAGGCGGCTGGCTGGCGGCGGGGTGGATGTACCGGCTTATGTTGGGACCGGCTTACGCCGGTTCAGCTCCGCTGCTGAGACTGTTGTTGTTAGCTGCTCCCTTTGAGGGTTTGTTTATCGTCGGAGGAAATCTTCTATACGGATTTGGCGCCGTCAAGCGGCTGGCCTGGATCTCATTCGCGATTATTGCCGTTTGGTTTGGCTTAGCCGTGACTGGCATATATGGTTTTCACGGCGGCGGCCCGGCGGCGGCGCTGGCTGTTATAGGCTCAATGATGTTTGCTGGAATCGCCGTCCATCTTCACGCGGCGAAAAACTTCGACACCAGCGCGGCGTCCATTGGGAACCGACTCCTCCGTAATATCGACAGCGTCTTGAGACCTGCCCAATCGCGCCGGCCGACAAGCGGCGATGACTAAAACGGGATTTCCTTCGGTAGGTGCGGCGGTGGTAACCTGGAACTCCCGCTTCGACGTCGAAGCCTGCCTCAGCAGCATACAGGCGCAGACCGTTCGCGTCGAACCCATCGTCGTGGTTGACAACGCTTCCACCGACGGCACGCCGGATTTCATCGCTGAGCGTTTCCCGAGCGTCAAGTTAAAGCAGCAGACGAAAAACCTAGGCTTCGCGGCGGGAAACAACATCGCCTGGGGGGATATCGACGCTGAGTGGATTCTGACGCTGAACCCCGACGCCTGGATTGAGGTGGATTTTGTGGAGGCGCTCCTGACTTTCGCCAAAGGGCGGCCGCGGATTGGCATAGTCGGCGGAAAACTGTTAAACTCCGACGCTGCGTCTCAGAAACGAAAGGTCATAGACTCGCTGGGGATTGAGATTTTCCGCAGCCGCCGGGTGCGTGACTTCAAGATGGGGGAGGAGGATGAAGGGCAATATACCGATCCTTTCCGAGTTTTCGGTGTTTGCGCGGCAGCGGCTTTACACCGCGTGGAAATGCTTCGGGACACTGCCATTGAAGGGCAGGTGTTCCCGGAGCATTTCTTTGCCTATTACGAGGACGCGGACCTGGCCTGGCGGGCTTGGCGGAGAGGCTGGGAAGCGTGGACGGTGCCTCAGGCGGTGGGCTGGCACCGGCGTGGCGGTTCGCCGGCTGGACGGCGCTTCTCGCGGGAACTGACTCATCGCAACCGGCTGTGGCTAATCGCCCGCAATGAGCCGTTGACGCGCACCCTCGGCGGATGGTCATATCTATGGAGGCACGAAGCCCTAATGATTCTTCGGATGCTGCGATATCCATACTTATTTCGAAAAAGCTGGGAGGCTTGGCGCCGGCTGCCGCGGGCGATTCAGGAGAGAAGGTCACTGTCGAACCTAACGGACCAACCGCCGCCTTTCCAAGAGGGGATAGGTTTTTCGCGTCAAAAGAACATTCAGAAAACGGAAATCAAAACTAACAAGGTGTCAGACGCATGAGACATATTTCCACCACCGTCTTATTGTTGGTTATTCTCGCTAACAATGTCTGGAGCGGCGGCAGGTACACCGTAACCTACGACCACACCAGCAAGCCGCCCCAAGGACTGCCGGTGTGGTATCTGGAGCCGCCGAACAAGCCGGGCTTTTTCATCGGCTTGGGCGCAGGCGAGAGCCGGGTGGCGGCGTTGACGGTGGCGCTCAGCGATCTGGCGCGAAAGATTTCGCGCGTCTGTCAGGATCGTGCCTTAGCCGACAGCAGCCTGTCCGGCAGTTCGACCGAGAGAAAGACGAATCAAGCGTTTCTGGAGACCTCCAAAGGTACGGATTATTCCTGCCAAAATGCCGAAATCTTGTTTTTCAACAAAGTCGGCATTATTTCACGCCTAAAGAGCTATGATATGGAAGTTGCCGGCAAAATGGTGCCGATGTACGAGCGATTTGACAACATCACCTTCGACGACGGGCTGCACAGCTTCGCGGTCAAGAGCTTCCGGCTGGGCACCGAAGACGACTACTTCTCTGAAATTCGGCAAGGCGCGAACAATGCCTCCCTGCAAATCGTCATCGACGCCCTGCAGGAATTCGGTCTGAACATCGACGTATTGGTTCTCTACGACGCCGACCTGTTCCTGACTAAACTGGAGATGAAAAGGGACGATTTGGACAAGGTGAGCTATAAGATGCCGGAGGACGTGGAGGTGGCTAGGAAACTAAAGGAGTTGTTCAATGCAGCGCAGGACAAGCCCCTGATTGACAATCCCGACCTGTACCGAAAATTCTTAGAGCAAAAGTAAGACATCAAGGCATACTTCATTGATTTCTGATAATTCCACATGGGAACCGGAACAACTTAACATTGAAGCTCCTCCGGTCCTGGTTGAATACACCCGCGGCGCTTTGATTGAGTCTCGCGCACGGGGATTTGTTTGTGTGGTGGACTCCGACGGTGATTTACTCTTCAGCCGCGGTGATCCGCTGTACGCTGCCTATCTGCGCTCCACCGCCAAACCGCTGCAGGCTGTGTCGGTTTTGACTTCCGGCGCCGCGGAGCATTTCCACCTCACCGATAGGGAGATCGCGCTGATTTGCGGCTCGCACAGCGGGGAAGACTGTCACACCGAGACGGTGGCGTCAATTCTGCTGAAAGGGGGATTGGATCCCACTTATTTAAAATGCGGCGCCCATCCGCCGCTGGATCCAAAAGCCCGCGAGTCGCTGGCTGCCGCAGGCGTGGAACCCAAGCCGATACATAACAATTGCTCCGCCAAGCATTCGGGGATGCTCCTCACAGCGCAGCATTGCGGGGAGTCTCTGGTGGATTACCTCAATCCGAACAGTCCCACCCAAAAACGCATCACCGGGAATATTGCCAGAATGGCGGGACTCAAGCCCGAGGAGGTTGTCATCGGCATCGACGGCTGCTCCGCTCCGGTGCATGGGCTGACCATGTGCGCCGCGGCCTTGGCTTTGGCGCGGCTGATTGAACCTGAGAATCTGTCTGATGACCTGGCGTCTGCCGCTGTGGATATCACGCGGTCAATGCGGACTTATCCAGAGATGGTCGCGGGCACCGAGGGGCGCATTTGCACCGAACTCATGCGCGTGGGGGTGAACCACGAACTGATCGCCAAAGCGGGGGCGGAAGGATATTACGGCGCCGCTTGGCGCAACCCTGACAACGGTAAAGGGATGGGATTGGTGGTGAAAATTGAGGACGGTTCGCAGCGGTCGAGGGATCCGGTGGTTATCGCAGCGCTGCAGAAATTCGGAGTGCTGCCGGAACGCCTGAATGAAGCCCTGTCGCCCTTCGCTGCCCAGCCGATAAAGAACTGGGCGGGGCTGGTAGTGGGTGAAATGGTGGTTCACTTGTAAATTTATGGTTCTTGAAACCGGATCCAGCAACATCATCAGCCTCCGCAACGTGAGCTTCCAGTACGCCGCCTCGGCGGGGGTGTACAACGTGTCGTTCGACGTTCACAAGGGCGAGTTTGTCTTGCTCATCGGGCGCACCGGTTCAGGCAAGACCACCCTTATGAGGTTAATTTCGCTGGAACTGCATCCCGGTTCCGGTGAGATTGGTTTGATGGATCTGCGTTCGAGTCGGTTGAAACGCCGGCAATTCCCGCGGTGGCGGCGGCAGTTGGGCATCGTCTATCAAGACCTCCGCCTGCTGAACGACCGGTGCGTGCTGGACAACGTCAAGCTGGTGGCAGCGTTCGAATCGCGGCTGCCCGGCAAGCCGGTGGCGAGGGCGCGGGAAGCCCTCAGTCGGGTGCGGTTGTCGCACAAGTCGCGGCGGCTGCCGAACTGCCTCTCGGCGGGTGAGCAGCAACGGGTGGCGATTGCCCGGGCGCTGGTGAACGAGCCGTTCGTCATGTTGGCGGATGAACCCACCAGCAACCTCGATTTGGAAACGGCGCGGGAGGTGGTGGAAATCTTGGGCGAAATAAACCGCAGCGGGACGGCGGTCTTGGCAGCCACTCACCAGCCGGAGCTGTTCAGCGCCTTGAAGCCGCGGGTGATACACATCGACCACGGGAGACTGCTGGAATCGTGATTGGATTTGCCCTTACCGAAGGCTGGCGAAATTTCAAGAACTTCAGCCTCATCGGATTTCTGGCGGTCATCTCGCTGACGCTGACCTTGACCGTGCTGGGGCTGTCGCTGCATGGTTATCTTGTGTTGAAGGCGTGGCAGGACGGCCTGCTGGGACGGTTCCAGATGGAAGCGTTCCTCAAGCCGGGGCTGGAGTCTTCAGAAATAGATAAACTCCAGACCGTCATCCGAGAAATCCCCTACGTTGACAGCCTGTACTATATTTCCTCCGAAGACGCCGCGCAACGGTTTTCCGAGCAGTTCGATCAGAATATTCTGAGCCTGCTGGGATCCAATCCGCTGCCCGCCTCGATGGTCATCCAACTGGCGCCGAGCGCTGATGTGGCTAGGCGCTGGCGCGAGACCGCCGATGCTATCCAGCAATTGACGGTCGTGGATGAGGTTGTCTATGAGGGGGAGGCGCTGGATCAGATTCAGAATTTCACGCGTCGGGCGGGGATATTGGCAGCGGCGATCGTGGGAGCGCTGATGGTGGTGTCGTTTGTATTTGTGATTCTGACGATTCTGGGATCTATCAGCCGGCGGGAGGACTTTATTCGGGTGGTGGCGTTGTCGGGCGGCTCGCCGAGGATGGCCAAGGGGCCGTTCATCGCATTGGGCCTGATGTACGGCGCGGTCGCGGGGACTGCCGCCGCGCTGTTCATCGAGGCGGCGCGGTGGGGGATAGTGTTCCTCTGGGGCAGCGATTATATCACCCAGAACTGGTGGATTCCAGCGTTGATAGGGCTGGGGACGCTGTTCGGTTATTTGGCGGCGGGCTGGGCAGCTGGGAAGAAGATTCGATTATATTGAAACAACTCCTATATTAAGGGGGGCAGAAAATACTTGACACCTGCTGTCATTTCCCAGAAAATAACCCCTTCAAAGCGCGTAGGTCGGGCCTCCGAGCCCGACCGCCAATCTGCTGCAGCCTAGCCTGACCGCCAGTGTGCCGCAGGGTGTCTGCACCCTGCGGTTGCTGCTATTTTCATCTTCTGTGGTGGGGAAGCCACCATGGCAATTCCCACGAAAGCGGTAATCCAGAATGCAGCTAATGGATGCCAGCTTTCGCCGGCATGATGCGCCCGTGCCGTTAAGCACTATGTTCAGAATTAAATGCACCCCTTAATAATAGGATGTGTAATTCTGATTTATGGGTAATATGGATGGTTGGGACTGTTTAGAATGACTCTTTCCAAGGCTGTCATCCTGGCCGCGGGGCGTGGAACGCGGCTGCGGCCTATAACCGACTTCGTCCCCAAGCCACTGCTGCCGCTGGCTAACCGCTCCGCTTTGAGCCGCGCGGCGGACAAGTTGGAAGCCGCCGGCGTAACCTCCCTCTTCATCAATACCCACCATTTAGCGGAACAGGTCGAGCGCGAAGCCGCCGCAGTGGAAGGCGTTTCTGTCAGGGTTGTCCGCGAAGCCCGCATCCGCGGCACCGGCGGCGGGATCGAGAACTTCCGCGCTGATTTGCTGAACCACGAGTTCATCCTTTATAACTGCGATGTCTATTCCGAGCAAGACCTGCTAGAGCTGATTGCCTTCCACCGTCAGCGCCAGCCTTTGGTGACACTGATGGGGGTGGATTTCCCGCTGATTAACACGTTGGTTGTGAAAGATGAACGATTGACGGGGATTGCCCTTGAGCCTTCGGACTTGACCTACAGCGGTATTGCTGTAGTCTCGCCTCGGATTTGGCGTTATATGCCTTCGGAGGAATGCTTTGCTTTCACCGACGTACTATTGTCAGCAAGGAAGAGTGGGGAGGAGGTGGCGGTATTCCGGTCGGAGGCCTATTGGAACGATTTCGGCTCTCCTGGGCAGTACCTAAGCCTGCACCGTCATCTTGCTGAGATAGGTTTCCTGCAAATCGATTCCACTGCTAAGATTGAAAACACCTTTAAACAAGGCTTTAACTTTATAGGGGAGGGTTGCCGAGTTTTGAACTGCATCCTTGAAGACTCAATAATTCTGCCAGGGACAGTTGTGGAGGGAAGACTATTTAAGAAGGCGATTATCGGCCGTGGATTTCAAGTAGAGGATTCGCAGCGGGATGAGTGATCCATTGACCATGGAACAGCTTGAATGGCTGGCAGCGCGGTTTGAGTTTTCGACCGCCTCGCTGCTGCCCGTGCATGGCTCGCGACGGTCATTTGTGCTGCTGACGGGCTCGAGTGATAAGCGGCTGGCCTTAATCGACGATGACCCCGACCAATTCCAGAGGTATCTCTCCCGAACCAAACTGTTTCAGATGCTCGGCCTGCGAGTGCCCGCGTTGTATGACGCGGACGAAGCCTTGGGGGTGCTGCTGGTGGAGTTCCTAAACGGACAACTGCTGGAGGAGGTTTTTCACCGCGGCGAGGATTATAAAACAGCCTACCGACAAGTGATCGAGGTATTGGCGGCATGGCAGGGAAAATGGGACGCGGCTGGGATAAATGACGCTGATTTGCAGGTCTATACCGCTGAGTTTGCCCGCGCTGAAACCCGTTACTTCCAGCGCTGTTTCCTCGGTGATTATCTCAATTTGCCCGAATCGCAGGTTATCGCTCTGGATTCAAGATTCGATGAATTGGCTAACAATGCCGCAGACATCCCACGAACTTTTATCCACAGAGACTTTCAGTCTCAGAACATCATCATCGGCCCCGACGGAACGCCTGGATTTGTGGACTATCAATCAGCCATGGTGGCGCCTGAAACTTACGATCTGGCGTCGCTGCTGTATGACAATTACGTTTCTCTGACGTCGGCTGAAAAGACGGAACTGCTGGACTATTTCCTCAGTCTGCGCCCGCAAGTCCAACGGGACGACTTTCACGCAGCCGCGTTGCAGCGGGTATTTCAAGCCCTCGGCGCGTACGGAAACCTGTCGGTCAATCAAGGCAAGCAGCAATATATAGAATATATCCCGCAAGGCTTGACTCATCTGCGACAGTTAGCCGAGCATTTTCCGTGGGTTAAGGAAGAATTGTTGCCGAGGCTGAGTTTTGGAGTTTAAAGCTCACACTTCAGCGTGTCCGGAGTTCAGAGTTCGTGCTTCAGCGTCGGCCTGATTGTAATAAAATACGCCGAAGGCGCATCATTCCAGCGAAAGCTGGAATCCAGTCTTCAAAGTGCAGGTCTTTTATTTGAAAGATCATTTAGTTTCCTGCATGGATTCCAGCTTTCGCTGGAATGATGACACTAGTTTCCTGCATGGATTCCAGCTTCCGCTGGAATGATGCCCCAAAGGTCGTAGCGCGTCAAATGTCTATTTTTCAGGCAGAATCCTCAACGTGAGTTCTCCAGACGATCTAAAGGTTTAACTCTAAACTCCGGATCACTGTCATCAAGACACCTGTTTAATCATTGACACCTGCTGGAAATATCAATAAACTAAAGCATATTCGTAAAATCCCACTTCACATAGAGTTCCCCCATGATCTCCAATGCCCAGATCGCCGCCGCTATGACCGTCAAGCTGGACGATGAGTTGCCGTCTTATCCCCGCTTCATGGAAGGCATCCGCCGAGCCCCGTCCCGCGGTTACAATCTGTCTCGCTCGGACACCGAACTGGCGCTGAAAAACGCCCTGAGATACATCCCCGAACAACATCACGAGCGGATGGCGGTGGAATTCCTCACCGAGCTGTGCGAGCGCGGTCGGATTTACGGCTACCGCTTCCGCCCGGAAGGGAAAATCTACGGCAAACCGGTTGATCAGTACCAAAGCTGCTGCCTCGAAGGACAAGCCTTTCAGGTGATGATCGACAACAACCTCGACTTTGAAGTAGCCCTATACCCTTATGAACTGGTTACTTACGGCGAGACTGGGCAAGTCTGCCAGAACTGGATGCAGTACCGGCTCATTAAAAAGTATCTGGAGCGGTTAACGACCGACCAGACGCTGGTGGTGCAGTCGGGGCATCCGCTGGGGCTGTTTAAATCCCATCCTGGCGCGCCCAGGGTAATAA
>CAZCEM010000013.1:0-14163 GCA_964497555.1 uncultured bacterium | reverse complement strand
ATGACAACTAATGTCCAATAGATTCTGCACCCAATAATACTACTGACAGCGGGGATGGTCAAGTCGCTGGGGCGGTGATGGAAGCTCAGTTATTGGAGTATTTTTCAAATTATTTAGTGAAATCATTGAAAATCCCTTGACACCTGCCTTCATTTGAATTATGCTTTTAAGATTATTCGCTTATATCCGCATAACCAGCGGTTTCGCCCATCCGGGTGGAATCCTGACCGCAGCCTCCTCAGGTTCATCCCGCAGGCAGGTTGATCCGTCGGCACGGTTGACCGGACGGCCGTTTCAAGAAACCGATTCCCTCTGGCTTCAGCGGAATCGTTTTTCTTTTGTTTTTTTTAATGTGAGAATTTAAGCTAAGAAATCACTATAAAAATCGAAAAAAATTTATATATTGAAGTTTCTGACTTTTACAGCGGCAAGTTCGAGCTGCTGCGCCGGCTCGCCGGAACGCCGCAGCCCAGCGTTCCTTACACGATTTGGACCATGTCGGGACAAACAATACGCATCAAGCTGAAGGCTTACGATCACAGCCTGATCGATAAGTCCACCGAGAAGATCATCCGCACCGCCCGCGCGACCGGCGCCGGCATCTCCGGCCCCATCCCGCTGCCCTCCAAGAAAAGGGTCTATACGGTGCTGCGGAGCCCCCACGTTGACAAGAAGTCTCGCGAGCAGTTCGAGACCCGCGTCCACAAGCGGCTGATCGACATCGTAAACTCATCGACGCGGACCATTGACGCGCTCATGCGCCTCGAATTGCCCGCCGGTGTTGACATCGAGATTAAAACATGATAGCGCTGCTCGGACGTAAAAAGGGTATGGCCTCCTTCTTCGACGACCGGGGCCGCAATACAGCCGTCACCATTCTGGAAGCGGGTCCCTGCCCCATCCTCCAACGCAAGACCAGCGAGAGCGACGGCTACAACGCTGTGCAGATCGGCTTCGAGAAGATCCGCCCAAAACTGGCGACTAAACCCCTGCTGGGACATTTCAAGAAAGCCGGACAGGCGCCGCATCGACTGGTGCGGGAACTGCGTGATTTCAGCGGCGCGGGCAAGGTCGGCGACGTTCTGACCGTCCAGTTGTTTCAACCCGGTGATACAGTCGCCGTAACGGGCGTCAGCAAAGGACGAGGCTTTATGGGCGTGGTCAAGCGTCATAATTTCAAATGCCCCAACCAGACCCACGGCACCCATGAATCCTTCCGCGGCAGCGGCTCGGTCGGGCAGTCTTCCGATCCTTCGCGTATTTGGGCCGGGATGCGGATGCCGGGGCACATGGGCGCTGAAAAGGTCACCGTCAAAAACCTGAAGGTTCTTAAAATCGACGCCGAAAAGGGGCTTCTGATGGTCAAAGGGGCGGTGCCGGGCGCGCCGAACGGCATTGTCATAATACGTAAGCAAGGTTGAGAGGCGTGGAATAATGACCGAACCATTAAACAGCAACACCGAACCGATAAAGCTTCCCCTGCGGCGGCTCGATGGCAGCCTGATAGGCGAGGACGTCGAACTGGATTCCCGCGTCTTCGGGGTGCCGCGCAATAATCACGTGCTGTACCTGGCTGTGAAAGCGGAGATGACCAACCAGCGCCAGGGCACCCGCGCGACTTTGACCAAAGGTCTGGTCAGCGGCGGTGGTCGGAAGCCCTTCAACCAGAAAGGACGCGGCACCGCGCGCTCCGGATCCACCCGCTCGCCCATCTGGCGGGGCGGCGGCGTTATCTTCGGCCCTCAGCCGCAGATCTTCGCTATGAAACTTCCGCAGAAAGTCAAGCGTCTGGCTCGGAGGATAGCCTTCAGTGTTAAATGCCAGGCGGGGGCCATTGACCTAGTGGAAGATTATCAATTCGAGGAACCGAAAACCCAGCGTATAGCCGAAATGCTGACCAAGTTCGAGGTTTCCGGCAAATCTGTGCTGCTGCTGGTGGACGGCAATCATCCGAACATCGTAAAATCCTGTCGCAATATCCCCCGAGTGGAAGTCCGCGATTCCGTGAACGCATCGACCTACGACATACTCCGCGCTCGGAAGCTCATCATATCCCGCTCGGCGTTGACGGATTTGCAAGGAGGTTTGGTGGATGTTTGAGAACCTTCGCATCCTGCGCCGTCCCCTGGTGACCGAAAAAGTCACACAACTGCAGGAAAAGCACAACCAGTATGCGTTCGACGTCGATCCCGACTCCAATAAAATTGATATCAAGCGAGCGGTTGAAGCGCGTTTCAACGTGCAGGTTCTCAAGGTCAGAACCATCAACCTGCGCGGCAAGATGAAGACCATGGGACGTTTTTCGGGGCGTCGTCCCGACCGGAAGAAGGCGATCGTGACCTTGGCAAAGGGCAGCAAGATCGACCTCGTGGATGTTGGATAAGGCTGAGGCTACAAAAAAATGCCGGTAATACGACGCAAACCCACCACGCCATCGCAGCGCTACACCAACGTTCTCGATACCAGCGAAATCACCAAGAAGTATCCCGAGAAGCGTTTGACCAGCGGTCATTCGCAAAGCGGCGGACGTAACAGCCTGGGACGAATGACGGTGCGGCATCGCGGCGGAGGTCATAAACGGCTCTATCGAACTGTCGATTTTAAGCGGGACAAACGCGGCATCCCGGCTCGGGTGGAAGCCATCGAATACGACCCCAACCGTTCCGCCAATCTGGCGCTGCTGGCCTATGCCGACGGTGAGAAACGTTATATTCTGGCTCCCAACGGCGTCAAGGTCGGGCAGACCATCCAATCTGGCTCGAATCTTGAAATCCAGCCGGGCAACGCCCTGCCCCTGATGGAAATGCCGCTGGGGACCACCGTCCACAACGTGGAACTGCGCCCCGGCAAGGGCGCGCAGTTAGCTCGCGGTGCGGGCGCCGGCGCGCAGGTAATGGCTAAGGAGCACAGCAAGGTACTGCTGAGGCTGCCGTCGGGCGAGATGAGATTGTTTGAGGAGACCTGCTTCGCGACCATTGGGCAGGTGGGGAACCTCGACCATGAAAAGGTGTCGCTCGGAAAAGCGGGCCGCAACCGTTGGCGAGGGCGTCGTCCTCGGGTCAGGGGCGTGGCTATGAATCCGCATGACCATCCGATGGGAGGCGGCGAGGGCAAGTCCTCCGGCGGTCGGCATCCCTGCTCGCGGTCAGGACAGATGGCAAAGGGCTTGAAAACCCGTCGGAAACGACTGTCGGATCAATTGATTGTCGAAAGACGCAAGACGAAGCGTAAATAGGACGTTCGGGATTCACCAGCGAGGCAATTAATGGCGCGTTCCCTTAAGAAAGGTCCTTACATTGACCCGAAGTTGATAGAGAAGGTCGAGGACCTTAATAAATCCCGGAAGAAGAAGGTTGTGAAGACCTGGGCGCGGCGGTCGATGATACCCCCGGAGTTTGTGGGGCATACCTTGGCGGTTCACAACGGCCGCAAGTTTCTGCCGGTGTTCATCACCGAAAACATGGTGGGGCACAAGCTCGGTGAATTCGCCCCCACCAGGACCTTCCGCTCCCACGGCGGCAAGAAGTCCGACCGCGGTTCGAAGGTAAAGTAGCAGCCGGGGAGAAGCTGGAAACATGGAACTTTTAGCGAAAGCAGTGGCGAGATGGGTGCGGATAGCGCCCCGCAAAATGCGGCTGGTGGCGGATCTGGTTCGTGGCAAGCGCCTGAGCCAGGCCGTCAACGAGCTGCATTATTCCGATAAACGAGCTTCAACGCCGGTGGAGAAGACCGTGCGGTCGGCGTTGGCGAATCTGATGGTTCAGGACGAAGCGGCGAAACTCAATCCGGACCAGGTGCTCATCAAGGAAATATGGGTCGATGAGGGCCCAACCCTGAAACGCTGGCGTCCCCGCGCTATGGGTCGAGCCACCCGCATTCGAAAGCGCACCAGTCATCTGACGGTGGTGGTTTCAGCCCAGAAGGTTGAGAAGGCCTCCAAGAAGAAAGCAGCGCGGACGGATTAACTTGACATTATCAATTAAAAGTTAGGTTGACGGTGGGACAAAAGACCAATCCAATAGGACTCAGGCTGGGAATCAACAAGACCTGGGCTTCAAACTGGTTCGACGAGCGGCGCTTCGCGGACAAGCTGGAAGAAGACCTCATGCTGCGGCGTTATCTGGAGAAGCGTCTGAACGAAGCCGCTATCTCTAAGATCGACATCGAGCGGACTTTGAAGCAAATCACAGTGAATATTCACACGGCTCGTCCTGGCATAGTCATCGGGCGCAAAGGCTCCGACGTCGAAAAGCTGCGCGCGGAACTCAAATCTCTGACCGGCAAAGAAGTCCAGATAAACATCATCGAAGTCAAGCGGCCGGAGGTGGAGGCTGTGTTGGTGGCTGACACATTGGCGCGTCAGCTCGAGGGTCGGGTGTCTTTTCGTCGAGCCATGAAGCGAGCCATGCAATCGACCATGCGCATGGGAGCGGAAGGCATCAGGATAAAATGCAGCGGCCGGCTGGGTGGAGCGGAAATGTCGCGCGCCGAGCAGTACAAGGAAGGCCGCATCCCGCTTCACACCTTGCGCGCCGACATAGACTACGCCTTAGCCGTCGCCGTCACCACCTACGGCGCCATAGGCGTCAAGGTCTGGATCTGCCGAGGCGAGATTCTGGGCAAGATGGGCGACCTTCAACCGATGAGTCCGGTGACCAGTTACGAACAAACCGGACCGCCGCGTGGAGGCCGTCGTCCCGAGCGCGGTGACCGCGGCGAGCGGGGGGATCGTAGCGGGGGCGATCTCGGCGAGCGAGGGGAACGCAGCGACCACGGCGAGCGAGGCAGCAGCGGGGGCGGCGGCAGACCGCGCCGCAGCCGATAGTCAGGGCGATTTTCGAGAACATTCAGGCGTAGCGCGGTCTTCAAGACGGCTCCGCGATAAAACCAGCCGCCTGGAAGGCAGCGTTACAGAAGGACTTTGCGGAATAAACCATGCTTGCACCGAAGAGAGTTCAACACCGGCGGGTTCACCGGGGGCGAATGAACGGCAAGGCCTATCGAGGATCAAACGTGAATTTCGGTCAGTACGGGCTGAAAGCCTTAGCGCCTCATTGGATTACATCGCGCCAGATCGAGGCGGCTCGTATCGCCATAACGCGTTACATCAAGCGCGGCGGAAAGGTGTGGATTCGCATCTTTCCCGATAAATCAGTCACCAAGAAGCCCGCTGAGACGCGCATGGGCAAAGGCAAGGGTGCGCCGGAATTCTGGGTGGCGGTCGTCAAGCCGGGCCGAATAATGTTTGAGTTGGAAGGGGTGGCCGAATCAGTGGCTCGGGAAGCCATGAGGCTGGCGGCTCAAAAGCTGCCGCTCCCCTGCTCCTTTGTCACACGCAACGATTGAGGCGGGAGATGAGGATTCACGAAATACGCGAACTCAGCGTTAAAGACCTCGCTGGGAAGATTAAAGACAAGGCCGAAGAGCTGGCAAACCTTAAGTTCCAGCATTCCCTGCATCAATTGAACGACACCTTGAAGATACGCCGTGCGCGGCGTGAGTTCTCGCGGCTGGTGACCATCATGCGCGAACATGAGATGGGCATTCACGAATTGAAGAAGGCCGTCATTTCAGATGAGGAGCTGATGTAAAGATGGAAGAGAGAATAAACCGCCGCAACGTCCAGAAGGGAATCGTAGTCTCCAATAAAGCCGATAAAACAATAACGGTGCTGGTTGAGAGGCAGCTTCCCCATCCGTTTTACGGTAAATACTTCAAGCGTTCCAGCAAGTTTCTGGCTCATGACGCCGAAAACACATGCAACGAAGGCGACTACGTGAGCATCGTCGAATGCCGCCGGTTCTCCAAGAAGAAATCCTGGCGGCTGCTGGATGTAATCCAGCGCAAAGCGTAAGCGAAGCTGACATGGGAAGCGCGCGCTTTCCTTGCCCAGGATAGATTTCAGTTCACTGAAAACGGGTGCTCGCGTCGTGGATTCGCTGCGCGATCCCCAACTTAGAAAAGCCAAATGATCCAGGAATATACAGAGATGGCTGTTGCCGACAACACTGGCGCCAAGCGCGTGATGTGTTTTCGGATACTCGGCGGCAGCCGGCGCCGGTCCGCTTCGGTGGGCGACGTGGTTGTGGTGTCGGTCAAGTCAGCGGCACCGAACAGCAAGGTAAAGAAGGGGGCGGTCTCTAAGGCGGTGGTGGTGCGCACCAAGAAGGAGGTGCGCCGCAAGGACGGCTCCTACATCAAGTTTGAGGAAAACGCCTGCGTGCTGCTCGACAACGCCCTTGAAATGGTGGGCAACCGCATCTTTGGGCCGGTGGCGCGGGAGCTTCGGGAGAAGCATTACATGAAGATCGTGTCGCTGGCGCCGGAAGTATTATAGAGGTAAATTCATGATAAAGCGCATTAAAAAAATCAAAGGCAACCGGCTCCGGGTTCGCAAGGGCGACTTGGTGCTGGTCATCGACGGCAACGACAGCGGCAAGAAGGGCAAGGTCCTGAAAACCTACCCCGAACGAAACCGCATCGTCGTGGAAGGTATCGGATTTATGAAACGCCATACCAAACCAAACCTTAAGATTCCCCAAGGGGGCATCGTCGAACGCGAACGCGCCATCGACGCCTCCAACGTGATGGTAATCGATCCTCGCACCGGGCAGCCGACGCGCATCGGTTACCGCACGTTGATTGTTGACGGGCGCAAACAGCGCGTCCGCTTTTCCAAGAAATCAGGCGAAACCCTCAGCGGGTAATTTAGAACATGGCGGATAAGAAAAAGCAAACCAAAGCGCCGGCCAAGGGGGGGCAGCCTCCGCAGCCGCAGCAACAGTTCAACCCCAAGGCGATGAAAGCCAAGCCGAAGGGCAAGGGCAAGATGGAAGTCGCGCCGCTGCCGGCGGGATACCTTCCAAGGATGAAGAAGCTATACGTCGAGCGGGTCGTGCCGGATCTGAAAAAGCAGTTCAGCTACGGCAATCCCATGCTGGTCCCCAAGCTCGACAAAATTGTCCTGAACGTCGGCGACGGGACCATGCACCAGGACGCCCGCTTAGCTGAGTCAATCGTCGATGAGATGAGCTTGGTCTCCGGACAGCATCCGGTGCTGGCACGGGCGAGGATGTCGATTGCGAACTTCAAGCTCCGCACCGGCATGGTGGTGGGCTGCCGCGTGACCCTGCGCGGCTGGAGAATGTATGAGTTCCTCGACCGCTTAATCGCCATTGTCATGCCCCGCATCCGCGACTTCCGCGGCGTCAGCGACAAGTCCTTCGACGGACGGGGCAACTTCAACTTCGGCATCAAAGAGCAGATAATCTTCCCGGAAATTGACTATGACAAAGTGGTGAAGATTCACGGGATGGACATCAATATCTGCACCACGGCCGACACCGATGAGGAGGCGATGGCGCTGCTTAAGGGCTTCGGCTTTCCCTTCCGCAAACGCGGCGTCGAAGAGGGTGAAATGGTCGCATGAGATAGTCTGCCCGATAATTCAGAAATGCGCCAAAGGCACATCATGCCAGCGAAAGCTGGCATCCATACTAAAAGTTGTATGCCCTTATGATTAAGAGACATACAATCTAAAAATGGATTCCAGCTTTCGCTGGAATGATGCCGCGAGGTTCGTAGCGGAAAATGTTTTGAATTATCGGACTAACTCGAACGACCGCCTTGAAAATAAGGCAAATTCAGTCAACTGTAACGTTACAACCTTTCCTAACACGTCCAAGGGTTTATGGCCAAGAAGTGTTTGATAGTCAAGCAGCGCCGGGAGCCTCGGTTTCAGGTGCGCAAGTACAGCCGGTGCCGGCGGTGCGGACGACCGCGCGCGTTCATGCGAAAATTCGGACTCTGCCGGATTTGCTTCCGGGAGTTGGCGTTGGCGGGAATGATTCCCGGCGTGACCAAGTCGAGCTGGTAGGAGTATCCCATGACTATGACTGATCCCATCGCCGATTACCTGACCCGGATCCGCAACGCGACTCGGGCCCGGTTTGAGACGGTTGATATCCCCGAATCAAGATTGAAACTGAACATCACCCGCGTTTTGCTGCGCGAGAAGTTTATCACCAAATACATCCGCATTCGGGACGGCAAACAGGGATTAATCAGGATTTACCTCAAGTACACGCCGGAAGGCGAGAGCGTGATTGAGGATATGCAGCGCGTTTCGCGGCCCGGGCGCCGGGTTTACTACGGCGTGGATGACATTCCCCGGGTGCTCAACGGTCTGGGGGTGATGATAATGACCACGCCCCGCGGGGTGATTCCGGACCACATCGCCCGCCGCATTCGCGTCGGCGGCGAACCCTTGTGCGTGGTCTGGTAATGAAACGGGCGATGCGCGTTTTGCATCCGGAGAGGAGATAGAAGATGTCAAGGATTGGGCGCAATCCGATCCCCGTTCCCAAAGGGGTGTCGGTAACGATAAAGGAAGACAACGTTCACGTCAAGGGCAAGCTTGGCGAACTAAATCAGGCAATACCGGAGGGCATCACGGTCGCCCTCGAAGGCGGAGAAATCGTCGTCCGGCGACGGGATGACTCTAAACCTCAGCGCGCGCTTCACGGACTGTCCCGAGCGTTGATTGCTAATATGGTGACGGGCGTGACCACCGGCTTTAACAAAGACCTGGAAATCGTCGGCGTCGGCTACCGCGCTGAGCAGCGCGGCAAATCCCTCATGCTGGCGATGGGATTCTCGCATCGGGTGGCGTTCATCCCCCCTGAAGGCGTCATCATCAAGGTGACCAGCGCCAACACCTTCAGCGTCAGCGGCATCGACAAACAGCTCATCGGTGAAGTCGCCGCCAAGATTCGAGCGGTCCGTCCACCGGAACCATACAAAGGCAAAGGCATCAAGTACGTCGGCGAAACGATTCGCCGCAAAGCGGGCAAAGCCGCCGGCAAGTAAGATTGTCCATCCTGTCGGTTAAAGATTTTTGAGATAAAAGTCCCGCCCGCGCCGCTGTTGAAGACGGCATACGGGCTGGGCGTCAGGAGCGTCAATGTCAAACATCAGTGTGGTTACGCGCCGTCGGAAGCAGCGTCTGGAGCGTCGTCACAAACACATAAAAAAGGTTGTCTTAGGAACGCCGGAACGCCCGCGGGTGGTGGTATTCCGCAGCAACTTGCATATATACGCCCAGCTCGTCGATGACATGAGCCGACGAACGATAACCGGCTGCTCAACCCTGACGCCGGCGCTGAAAGAAAAGGTCGCCACCGTCAAAGGCAAAATTGGCAAGGCGAAGTTGGTCGGGGAGCAATTGGCGGTTTTAGCCAAAGACAGAGGCATTACCCGAATTTGCTTTGACCGCAACGGCTGCCACTATCACGGCCGGGTGAAAGCTCTGGCGGAAGGAATCCGTAGCGGCGGCGTTGAGTTTTAACGCAGTCATTAAGGGAGAGGACCTCCTCCTCAGGCACCGGGATTTCGTACAGTCCAGGAACACGTGAGAATTAGGATTGGAACAGGTCAACATAAGCGAGCTGACCCTCATTGAAAAGGTCATCAGCATCAAGCGGGTAGCCAAGGTGGTCAAAGGCGGCCGTAACTTCAGCTTCAACGCCTTGGTGGTGGTCGGCGACGGCAACGGCCGCGTCGGGCACGGGCTGGGCAAAGCCAAGGAAGTAGTGGACGCCATCGCTAAAGGCACGGAAATGGCGAGAAGAGCAATGAGACGCTACCCAATGGCCGGCAGGACTATTCCTCATGCCGTTGGCGGCAAGCACGGCGCGGGAAAGGTGATACTTCGACCCGCTTCCCCCGGCACCGGCATCATCGCCGGCGGCGCGGCGCGAGCCGTGTTGGAGGCGCTCGGCGTCAGCGATGTGCTCTGCAAATCACTCGGCAGCGCCAACCACATCAACGTCCTCCGATCAACCTTTGAAGCGCTCCAGAAACTGTATGATCCCGCGCGCATGGCGAAGAAGCGCGGCATGAGCGTCCGGCAGTTATTGAACATACCGCCGCGGGTAGTTCCGCAGCCTGAAATCGCCCCTCCCCCGACGGAAATCCCCCCGCTGGAGGTGAACAATGGCTGAGCAAGTGATTATCAAATACTATCGCAGCGCCGTCGGCCGCCCCTACCCTCAAAAGCGCATCATTAAAGCCTTGGGATTTCACCGGCTGCAGGAAGAGCGGGTAGTCGATTGGACGCCCTCGATGCAGGGCATGGTGGACAAGGTGCCCCATCTGGTGAAGGTCGTAGAAACGGCACCAGTTACCGATTCGTTCGCGGTAGAGGACAACCCGGTCTTAGAGACGGCGCCGGCAGTCGATTCGACCGAGGGCGAGGACAACCAGGTCCTAGAGCCTCCACAGGCGGTCGATTCCACCGCAGCAGAGGACAATAATATCATAGAGTCTCAACAAACAGTTGATACCATCCTGGAAGAAGACAAAAAGGTCATAGAGTCTCCACCGGCAGCCGATTCGACCGTAGAAGAGAGCAGCTAAAATGGCAGAATACATTAACGAACTCGGTCGACTGGTGCCTGCACCGAGCGCTGTAAAGAAGAATAAACGAATCGGCCGAGGCCGCGGCTCAGGGCACGGCGACACCGCCACCCGCGGCGACAAGGGTCAGCAGTCCCGTTCGGGCTACAACGTCCGCCCCGGATTTGAAGGCGGTCAGATGCCCCTCAAGCGGCGCGTGCCCAAACGGGGTTTCACGCCGTTGAACAAGGCTGAGTACAACGAGGTTAAAGTCGGTGATCTGAGGCGGATTGAAGGCGAGATTGTCAATCCCGAAACCATGCGTAAAACCGGGCTGGTTAAGGCTCGCGGACCGGTGGTGCTGTTGGGCGTTGGTGAGGTCGAGCGAGCGCTGAAGGTTTCAGTTCATCGCATCACCGAATCAGCGAAGGCGAAAATCACGGCCGCGGGCGGCTCTATTGAGGTGTTGGAACTCGAGCCTATCGACCGTCCGGTGAAGAAAGGACCCGCCAAGAAGGCGAAGAAGCAATAGATTGGACGAATGGGGTTAGTTTCGCCTTCGGGTGGAATTGACGAGTTGAGTGATTAACTGGAAGCGGTCAGTCAGGATGCTGGAAAAGTTTCAAAATATCTTCAAGATCCCCGATCTGAAGAAGCGCATCTTGTTCACCCTGCTGATATTTGCGATTTACCGGCTCGGCGGGCACATCCCCGTGCCGGGAATCAACGCGCAGGCGCTGGGCGAGTTTCTCAAGGCATCGCAGAACACCCTCTTCGGCATGTACGACATGTTCGCGGGCGGTAACTTCGGTCGTGCGACCGTGTTCGCTCAGGGCATCATGCCGTATATCTCCGCCTCCATTATCCTCCAGCTCATGGGCACCGTCGTCCCCGCTCTGCAGAAGATTCAGCAGGAAGGCGAAGAAGGACGCAAGAAGATCACCCAATGGACGCGCCTCTTGACCGTCGGCATTGCCGCGGCGCAGTCGGTCGGCGTCAGCATCTTCCTTTCGCAGATCCCGCCGACCCAGAGCGGTCAACTTGTGGTTCCGAATCCCGGCATCCCGTTCATGTTTATCACCATCATCACCTTGACCGCGGGGACGGTGTTCATCATGTGGCTGGGTGAACAGATATCGGAGCGGGGCATCGGCAACGGCATCAGTCTGATAATATTCATCGGCATCATCGACCGGCTGCCGTATGCCTTCATGGATGAGGCTCAGCTTCTGGTCAAGGGCTTGCGCATGCCGTTGACCGAAGTATTCCTGTTGGCGTTGATGTTCGTCACCGTCGCTGCGGTGGTGGCAATCACCCAAGGGCAGCGCAAGATAAGCGTGCAGTACGCCAAGCGGGTTGTGGGGCGACGGGTGATGGGCGGTCAATCGACTCATATCCCCCTGCGGGTCAACACCGCTGGGGTCATGCCCATCATCTTCGCGCAGACCATCATGTTCCTCCCGCAGACTGTGGCAACCTTCCTGCCTGACAGCGTCATCCGCGATTGGCTCAACAGCGCGTTCTCCTACCAATCCTACACCTACCTGTCAATTTATATATTGCTGATTATCTTCTTCACCTATTTCTACACGGCGGTGGCCTTCAATCCCGTCGATGTGGCGAATAACCTAAAGAAGCAGGGTGGATTGATACCCGCGATCAAACCGGGCAAGCGGACCGCGGAGTACCTGGACAACATTCTGACCAAGATCACACTGCCGGGGGCAATTTTCTTAGGATTTATCGCGGTATTCCCGACGTTGATAATGAAACATATCAATGTTTCATACAACTTCGCGTCGTTCTTTGGAGGCACGGGGCTGCTGATTGTGGTTGGAGTGGCGCTGGACACCTTGCAGCAGATCGAATCGCACCTGCTGATGCGGCACTACGACGGTCTGATGAAATCGGGACGGCTTCAAGGGCGCCGTCGGATGTAATTAAGTTCAGAGTTCACGTTTCAGCGTGTTCGAAGTTCAGAGTTCACGTTTCAGCCCGTTTTCCAGACAACCGAAAGGTTGAACTTTAAACTCCACAATCAAGAAGCCATTGGATGGGAGAAAAACGGATGATTCTTATATTACTCGGCGCGCCTGGGGCAGGGAAAGGCACCCAGGCGGAAATGATGAAGAACTACTACGCCCTGAACCACCTCTCGACCGGCGACCTTCTGCGCGCCGCCCTGAAGGAAGGATCCGAACTGGGCAAGCTGGCGAAGACCTATATGGACGGGGGCAGGCTGGTTCCCGATGACGTGATACTGGGCATTATCCGCGATTATCTTGCTGCCCATCCGGACGAAGGCATCCTGTTCGACGGATTTCCTCGAACGGTGGTGCAGGCGCAAGGATTGGCGGATTTATTAACAGACAAAGAACCGACGGCGGTGGTGCTGGTGGTGCCGGACAAGGCGGTAATTGAGCGATTGTCCTCTCGCCGCACCTGCCGCGAATGTGGTCGTGTTTATAATCCAGCTCTGGGCATCGTTCCGGCTCTTGAAAACAAGTGCGGATGCGGCGGCGAGATCTATCAGCGCGACGACGACCGCGCTGAAACCATCGCCAACCGTCTCCACGTCTATCACACGCAAACCGAATCGATCATTGAGTTTTATCGGGAGAAAGGCTTACTGGTGGAGGTGGATGGCACGGGCAAACCGGACATCATTTTCAACAGGATTAAAACGGCCTTAAGTTGAGGCTCGAGACCGACAGGCGCATCCGAGAGGGAATGCGCCAAGCGGGATCCGCGCTGGCGGACTGCTTTAAAGACATCTTTCACATGGTTCGACCGGGCGCGGTGATTTTGGACCTCGACCGCGCCATAGAGGAGCGCATTCGCGCCTGCGGAGCGAGACCGGCTTTTAAAGGCTACGGCGGAAGCAGTAAACGAAAACCCTATCCAGCCGCTGCCGGTATTTCCGTCGAAGAGCAGGTGGTGCATGGGATTCCCTCCAGCCGGAGGTTGAGCGAGGGGTTGCTTGTCAGCATCGACGCTGGACTGGAGCTGAGGGGCTGGTTCGCGGATATGGCTTGCACTCTGCCGGTCGGCGCGGTGGATGACTTGCGATTGAACCCATGGTCGTAGTCGGCACCTGGAAGGTTAGGCGGTTAAGCGACGGTTGGACGGTGGTTACGGCGGACGGCTCGCCTTCAGCTCATTTTGAGCATACCATACTAATTGCTGAAGACGGTCCGGAGATAATGACTCTTCTGGATGACGGCAGCGATCCGTGGCTGCTGGCGGCTTGCTTTGCGGAGTGAATTTTGTCCAAAGAAGATGCGATTCGCGTGGACGGCGTTGTTGTTGAAACGCTGCCGAATGCGACGTTTCAGGTAAAGATGGAAGGCGGGCACCTGGTGCTGGCTCACATTTCGGGTCGGATGCGGATGCACTACATCAAAATCCTGCCCGGTGACAAGGTCACCATCGAACTCTCGCCCTACGATCTGACGCGCGGACGAATCGTCTATCGTTACAAATAGGATTTTTCAACGATGAAAGTACAGGCTTCCGTCAAGAAGGTGTGCGATAATTGCAAGGTTATTCGCCGCAAGGGCGTGGTGCGGGTGATTTGCAGCAAGAATCCGAAGCACAAACAGCGTCAAGGATAACACCGACTTGGAACTTCCAGGGCTTGGACAGCGAACTTTCAGTCCGCCCTTGTCGGGCTGGAAGCCCGACCTACGCGTCCCCCAGGGGCTATTTTCAAAGAAATGACAAGCGAACAGAACGTTTTAGGAGCGTAAATGGCGCGCATTTCGGGTG
>CAZCEM010000012.1:1993-14414 GCA_964497555.1 uncultured bacterium | reverse complement strand
TAAATAATGCGCGAAAGCGCATCATTCCAGCGAAAGCTGGAATCCAGAAAGAGTTGAGGCTGGATTCCCGCTTTCGAGGGAATTGTCATGGTGGCTGCCCCACCACGGAAGATGAAAATAGCAGCAACCGCAGGGTGCGGACACCCTGCGGCACACTGGTGGTCGGGCTCGGAGGCCCGACCTACGCGCTTTGAAGGGGCTATTTTCTGGGAAATGACAGCAGATGCAAAGTATTATCTACCTCCATTAATAATTCAAATCTTTGTGCCCTTGCTGTTCCTTGTGTTTAATCTTACTCCGGCATCTCGTCCAGTCGGAAGGCATCCGGCAGATGTTCCACCTGCCACTCCTCCGCACGCACCTGCCGCATCAGCAGGGCATCGAAGCGGACAGCGTCGCAGGCGGGCTGGCGCTTCAGCAGATATTCCTGTGCCGCCAGATACAACCGCCGCTGCTTGCGGGAGTCAATGCGTTCACGCATTCTGTCAAGGGGGATCCTCTTGGAGGACTTGACTTCGACGAACACCAGACAACCGCCGTCTATTGCGATAAGGTCTATCTCTCCCCGACGGGTATGGTAGTTTCGTTCAAGGACGGTGAAGCCGTGCTGCTCAAGGAACGCAGCGGCTGCGTCCTCGCCGGTGGCGCCGAAGACGGTGGGAAGGGGTTCAGAATTCATAAGGATAATACTAGATTCGAGGGACTAAATGGACGGTAGGGACGACGTGGACAAGGTGGGCGGCGGCTGTTTTCAGCGTTTGTTGAGCGGTGTGCAGCATGACGATTACTTTATGTCCTTGGTGTCCTTAGTGTTTGACTCCCCGATAAAGTCGAGTTCCATCTCTCGCACCGGCGCGAAGCTGAAGCGATGCTGAGGGCAAGGTCCCCATCGATTCAGTGCTTCTCGGTGCTCGACCGTTCCGTAGCCCTTATGCTGTGCGAAGCCGTAGCCGGGATGCAGACCGTCGAGGCGTGTCATCAACCGGTCGCGGAGGACTTTGGCGATGACCGAAGCTGCAGCGATGGAGCGGCAGCGGGCGTCGCCGTCGATGAGGGCTTCCGCGGGGGCGGGCAGGTCATCGGGCAGCCGGTTGCCGTCGATGAGGATGTAATCCGGAAGCGTCTTCAGGCGCAGGAGAGCCAGCCGCATGGCTCGCAAGGTGGCTTGGAGGATGTTGACGCGGTCGATCCAAGCCACAGATGAAGCTGCGACCGCCCAGACCGCCCCGGAGGCGCGGATGGCTTCGAAGCAGGCTTCGCGTTCGGCGGGGGACATATCCTTTGAGTCGCGGACGCAGGGGAGGTCTTCGCCGGGGGGGATGATCACCGCCGCGGCAATTACCGGACCTGCCAGACAGCCCCGTCCGGCCTCATCGACGCCGGCGACGGCGCGATAGCCCTCATTCCAGCGAAGACGTTCGAATTGCAGCCAATCGGGATTGGTTATCGGGGTTTTACTCTCCAAATTTTGGTATCTCAAGGTCCTTGCAGATTTTCTCCGCAATCAAGTTTGAAATCTCAGTGTGTCTTGGAACTGAGGAAGATCTTCCGGACTTTGGATTCCAGTATTGGGTGTGGTTGCCGCCTTCACGGAGTTTGACGCATCCGTGCTTTCTTAAGTGTTTAAGGAAAGCGGAACGCTTCATGGAATCGCGACAACGATGTCTTCAGTGATAACCTTCCGCCCTCGAACCGATCGCCGGGAGATTTCCCGATTCGCTTCAATGGTCATCTGCACGGCTTCCTTGAGGTTTTCACGGGCTTCCTCGAGGGTTTTGCCTTGGGTGTTAGCGCCGGGGAGTTCCTCCACCCAGCCGACCCACCATTCGCCATCCTGTTGAAAGACGGCGGTGTATTGAAACGAAGTCATGTTGAACTCGGATTTACTTGACCAGTAAGGCTTTAACCTCTTGGGCGCTCTGAGCGCTTTCCAGCCTCACCACATACACCCCCGACGCCTGCCCCGCCGCGTCCCAGACCACGCTGTGCGACCCGGCGCGGATGAGCCCGTCGCTGAGGGTTTCCACCAGCCGCCCCGACAGGTCATACACCGCCAGCCGCGCCTGCCCGTCCACCGGCAGAGCGAAGGTCAGGCTGGTCGAGGCGTTGAAGGGGTTGGGGTAAGGGGAGGAAAGGATCAGTTGATCTGGAAGTCCATTAAACTCGGCAGCGGGAGCGATTTCTGGTTCCGGTTCGGTTTTAATCAACCAGGATGAATTGAAGACATCTCCTCCGGCGATGAGGAAGCCGCCGTCTCTGGCTTGAGCAACGGCAGTAGTAAACTGATAAGGAATCTCATAAACGGCACTCCATAATGAATCGCCCGCGGCATTTACTTTTATTATAAGAGTATGATAGGTTGGATGTCTATAACTACCACCGAATAGAATCGCGCCGCCATCATTAAGCGGTGTAACTCCGGTAAGAGAATAGGAGTCGTCAAGGTTTACTGAAAAATCCCTGACGATTTCGCCTTGAGTCGTCATAAGAGTGATGTTGGAGGACTGGCTTACTCTGATTATCAAACCGTTCCTGAGCAGAGCCAAATTGCTGAAATCAATACGCTGGATGGGAAACCACGCCAAAGAATCACCGTCCGAAGACAAATGCAGCAATCCCGTCATGCAATGAACCAGGAAACCAGAATCTGTCTCAAATAGATCTCTGGATACAATATTCCTATGGGTTTTAGTCCAGACCAAATCGCCTTGAGGGGAGTAACGTTTAAAACATGTTGAGTCCGTTCCACCATTCCAATATGTATATGCGATAAGTAGATCGCCTGACTCAGTTTGACGGAAACCTCCGTAAGAGCCACTTTCATTGAGTTTTGTAAAACGCAGATGCCCTTCGCTGCTGTAAATATCCAACCAACTGCCTGATACGGATATGCACCCGCCAGATACGGCAAAACCGTTTTCGGCATTCATAAAACATACTTGGGCACATCTGTAATTTTCATAGGGAACCAGGTCCGAAAACCACTCGAATTCACCATCTTCATTCACCTTCATCAGCACTTGCCAGATGTTGCGCTCGGGATTAATGTGATGGTAATTACCACCAATGACTATACCACCATCACTAGCTTCGGCAACGGTGAATGTGCCGTAAAAGAAGCCGTCAGCTTGGGCCCAAGACCGAATCCATCTGATCTCCGGCTGAGCTGACAGCAGGGAAGTCGCCAGCAGGATGACTGCCAGCACTGCAAAAAACAAAGACAATGGTTTCATTTTTTTGCATCTCCTGAAATGGTGCTTTGAAGATTACCTGACAACTGCTTTAGCCAGCCTGTCACTACCCTAAGCCGTCAAGTCGAGAAAGGATCTGCCCTATCAAAGATATAAGCTCTTTCTTTCCCACTCACCTCACCCCCTGATAAATCACCGGCTTGTATCTTGGTCTGGGAACCGGCTTTCCGTGTTTGCGCGCTGATTCGATCCACAGGTCGCGGGCGATTAGCGCTTACACGACAGTTTCCTGAATGGCGGCGCTACCTATAGACCTCGCTGCGCTTCCCAATCCGAATTATCAAGACCACTTCGCTCGGCAGGTCAGTCTCATAGATTATCCTGTACTCGCCGATACGAAGCGACCTGCAACCCTGACGCTCGCCTTCCAGAGGTTTTCCGGTAAAAGGACTCTCTTCCAAACCTTCCATGGCTGTTATCAAGCGGGCTTGAAGGTCTGGATCATGATTGAGTTTTTCGAGTTGCTTCTCAGCTTTTAGTGAGAGTTCAACCTTCAAGAATCTTTGCCTTCACTTTAGCCAGTGAAATTGTCTGGCCCTCTCGCAAGGCTTTCCGCGCGTCGAGGACATCTTTTTTCAGAGTCCTGCTTTCAAGGAAATCAAGACGTTCGAGGCGGTCCTGAATCTCTTGATATTCTTTGACGTCCAGAACCACGACAGGCTTTCGGGACGTTATTGTTACGGATGGCATTATGCCTCCCTTGAACTGAAACCTTATTTACTGACAGGGAAAACGGAATCACCTTACTATTGGAAAATCACCGGCGTTCCGTGTTTGCGGGCTGATTCGATCCACAGATCCGGGATGTCCGCGACGTAACAGCCGTCTACCTCGCTGTAGAGACGTTGATGTGGTAGTCCTTCACTGCTTAAGCCCCATACGCAATGCAAGCCCGGACGTCGATTTCCTCAAGCTGCGGGTACATGGTGAGGAGTTCCTCGATGGATGATCCCTCGGCGAGGAAATCAAGAATGAGGGACACCCATATTCGATGCCCGCGGATGCACGGTTTCCCGAAGCAGATTGCCGGATTGACTGAGATGCGGCTCAAGAGTTTCTCGCGGCTCATATCGCTCCTTTGAAGATTTACCAAGTGGTGAGAAGGTTTCTTACAACAAGATACAAAGGATTCCGCCCTTCCGCAACACCTGTTTTCGGTTTTCGGCGGATTGTCGGGCTGGAAGCCTTAGACCTACGCGAATACTATCCACTGTCCACTGCCTACTGCCTACTGCCCACTGCCTACTGTCCCCTGCCTACCCAAGCTGCTGCTCGCACAGCCGCCGATACACTCCCCCCCGCTCATACAGCTCATCATGCGCGCCGATTTCCACAATGCGCCCTTCCACCACCACCGCGATGCGGGTGGCTTTCTTGACCGTCGAGAGGCGGTGAGCTATCACCACCGTAGTGCGGTTCTGCTGGAAGCGCTCCAGCGCCTCCTGAATCAGCCGCTCGGACTCGGTGTCCAAAGACGAGGTTGCCTCGTCCAGCAGCAGAATCTTCGGGTCGCGCAGTATCGCCCGTGCGATGGCGATGCGCTGCCGCTGCCCGCCGGAAAGCTGCACACCCCGCTCGCCCACCTGCGCCCCATACCCTCCCGGCAGCTCGGTGATGAAGCCGTGGGCGTTGGCGGCGCGAGCGGCGTCTTCAACCTCGACGCGGGAAGCCTTTGGATTGCCGAAGCGGATGTTGTCCTCCACCGTGCCGGAAAACAGCACCGTCTCCTGAGGCACCAGCGCCATCTGCGCGCGCAGGTACTCAACCTCCCACCAGGCAGTATCCACCCCATCAATCAGAATCTCGCCCTGCTTCACTGCGTAGAAGCGAGGAATCAGGCTCACGATGGTCGATTTTCCCGCACCGGATGGTCCCACCAGCGCCACGGTTTCGCCCGGCTCGATGCGCAGGTCGAAGCCGTTCAGCACCGAGTTGTCGTCGTTATAGCGGAAATGCACTCCTTTAAACTCAATCTTCCCTAGCGTGGGCGCGGGTTTCAACGTGCCGCTGCCAACGGTCTTGCCTTCGTCGGGCAGGTCCAGCAGGTTGAAGATGCGGCGGCTGGAGGCCAAAGCGCGCTGGACGATGTTGTTGACTTCACCCAGGGTCTTAATGGGCTTGTAGGCATTGGTCAGCAGCACCAGAAAGGTCGTCAGTTCGCCCAGCGTCATGTGCCCCGCCAGCATCCGGTAGCCGCACAGCAGCAGCACCAGCATGGTGCCCAGCATCGAGAACACCTCCTGGATGGGATTGTGCATCGAGTTCAGGCGGGCGATCTTCTGGCTGAAAGAATAATTCTCTTTGACTTTACGGCGAAAGGCCTCGGTCTGGTCGGCTTCGCGCCCGAAGGTTTTGATGACCTTGGCTCCGGCGATGGCTTCGCCAAGGAAGGAGGTGTAATCAGCCACGTTCAGCGACACGGCACGGCTGAGGCGGCGGATGCGGTCGCCGAAGATCTTGATGATGACCGCTGACAGCGGGAATATCAACATCGCCGCCAGCGTCAGCCACCAGGCGAAGTAGAACATCATCGCCACGTAGATCAGCGCGTAGATGACGGCCTTGGCCAGATTGACCGCGGAGGCTATGGCCGCTTCGACCTGTGACACATCGTAGGTAACGCGTGAGAGCATCTCGCCGGATTTCTCGCGGTCGAAGGTGGTCTGCGGCAGGCGGACGGTGTGGTGAAACAGCTCGTACTTAAGCTGCATCAGCACCTTGTTGGTCACCCGCCAGAGCAGGAATTCCTTGCCGAAGTGGACGAGGCTCTTGAAGAAGATGAGCACGAACCCGGCGCTGGTGATGATCCAGATGAGGCGTTTGGCTTGGTCGGGGCTGGAGATGGTGAAGTCGTAGAGGGTGTGCCCCAGAGCTTCGCGGGTCAGGCGCAGGTTCAACGGCTGACCCGACAGGGCAGCTTGGGACAGCCCGCTGAACAGGTCCATCAGCATCCCGGCGATGGGCGCTACCGCAGCATAAGCTGCTCCGACGAACATGGCGCCGACCATGGCGGCGACTAGCGAGGGCGTGTGGGGCTTGAAGTACCTCAGCAGGCGTCGCAGGACGCCTTTATCGCCGGGGTCGGAGGTGGTTTCTGGATGAGAAGACACCGGAACAATTCCAGACTTATTGAACTCTCAAGAGTCTTAAAAACCAATTCCCGTCAGACAGGCAGAAATAACCCAACAACCTGACGGGAATCGAGACCGGATGAAGTGATTTACAGGCTAATTGTATTGACAGGTTAGGTTGGTCATCATTCCTGCGGAAGCAGGAATCCAGAAATCCCTTCCTAATGCTGGATTCCAGCTTTCGCTGGAATGATGACATGTATGACAACGTCGCCTGTCAATACAGCTAATCTTTAGAAATACTACTTCACCAGCACCACCTTCTTCGTCGCGGCGCGGCTCGCCCCCTCCAGCCGCACCAGATACACACCCGAAGGCTGACTGGCTGCATTCCAGACGATTTCATGCGCTCCAGCGGCTGCCAAGCCTTCGTGCAGCCGGGCCACTTCCCGCCCCGCCAGGTCAAAGACCGATAATATCATTGGCTGCTCCCGGTCCAGACTGAATCGCACCTTGGCGGTCGGATTGAAGGGGTTGGGATACACGCCTTCTAAGCCAAATTCCGTCGGAAGCGGCTTCTTCTCCGTAGCGCCCTGGCCCTCGGTCAGGTACAGCGCAACGTACTTCTCGCCGTTTTCTGGAACGATCACACGCGGGGCTTCCGCCTGAAAGAAGCCTTCCTTTTCCACAAACACAGGCAAGGCGACTCCCGCGAAGACGTTCTCAATCCGCCAGAAGCCATTTTGATTAGATTCAGCTCGCCCGTTAGCGGTAATCACCTGAGCGCCGGGAATTGGTTCACCCCAGTTGGCGTCGCACACCACGCCTTGCAGCGTTCCATGCATCTCCCTCGGAGTAGTGGTGAACAGGATCGCTCGCTGGTTAGTTAGCGGCGTGGCTGAAGCGGGATAGCGGTTGGCGCAGCTATAGGTGAAGCCCGACTTCCCATCGGGATTAGACAGCCCCACCGTCGCAAACGGCGTGCTCTCCGACAGAACCTGCCCATACTGTTGAATGTTCCGGTATTGGAACAAAATCTTCGCGTCTCCGGTGGCGGTGGGGTAGGTCGCTGGGTTGAAGATAATCACCTCGAAATTCAACGGTATCTCGGTCGCCGGGAAGATGACGTTGTACCATTCGACGATAAAGAGGTCTTCGTCAGCGTCGTACACCCAGTAAATGTTGCTGTGGTGCGCCCGCCGCGAAAGATTGTCCCAGAAGGGCGCGATGATTCCATACCCGCCGCCGAGCCCGCCGTCGTCCAGGGGCCAGTTCTGGAAGTTGGCGACAGTGGTCGTATCGCTTCCAACAGCGATGAAGCCGTTGGTGCAGACCGTTAAAGACCTGTACGTCCGCCCGTAAAACTGGAACGGAAACGGCAGGCGGATAACGCCCCAGCCGTTCACGACGTCGCCGTGTTGAAGGGTCAGCGAGTCGCCGGCGATGTCGAAATCGTCCTCCGGTGAGATCTCCCACCACAAGTACTGCGGCGTCTGGTCGAAGCCCTGGTCGGTGTTGTCGAAAGCCCAATAGCCGTAATCGTCAGGACCGGTGGGGGCCCCCGCGCCAGCCTCTCCCAATTGAATCGTGAAATTCACCCGCGCGAATTCCTCGCCGTCCGAATCCAGCACCAGCGTCATCGGGGCTTTCATCCCAGGAAGCGCCGCATCATGGATTTCAATACCGTAAGGCGATTGCGGCCCGCTGCTCTCACCAGGTCCCACCGGAGCGAAATACCGATAATCCTCGGTAACGTTCATTCCCCAGCAATCAGTCTCCAGCCGCGCCATGAATTCCGGCGATTCGATCCAGCCGAGGTTGACCAATTCAACATTCAGTTCCTGCGCGTCAAGAGGAAGGACTGCGTCCGCTGCCAACTCAGCCTCCAGCCGCCAACCGACGGGTGTAATTTCCAAACCAGCCTCCCAGTTGTGTTCGCCGTCGGTCATGGAGAGCATAAAGTTCTGAGCCAGACCATCGGGGCAGGATAAAGCCACAGTGGCTGTTATCGGCCCCGCTTGGGCTTCGCCAAGTTGTTCAATCGAACCGAACCGTAATTCGTCATCTGACAGGATTAAGTACTCGCTCAACGATGTCGCGGTCGCGGTCAGATTCTGAATCCGTTCAGCTAAAAAGTTAAATGCAGAGAAGGTAAGGGACACCGTTTCACCGGGATTCACCTGCCCGTCCCCATTGCCGGTCTGACGGTCTTCGATGCTGCGAATCCAAATCCCGACCTGCGCCTCTTCGGCGCGCGCGATGGTGTCCTGGAAGGGGTAGCGACCAGGTTTGACTGCTGTGATCTTTATCTCGCCGAAGTGCATAGGATCGATCGCAAACTCACATCGACCATCTGAATCGGTGAAGCCAAGTTTGAACAACTCCTCTTCCTCCGGTGAACCGATGCGCAAGGTCACCAGAGCGTCTTTCACAGGGAAACCGCTGACCGCATCAGTCACCACCACTGGAATCCGCGAACACCCCCGCGGCAGGGACTGAGGATAATCCACCGCCATCAGCCGGGGAGCCTGCTTCCATGCGACCAATCCCGGCTCACCGCATATTGCGAAATCATCGGAATACTTCTCAAATCGGTCGGGCTGGTCGGGATAGACCTTTGCCAGATACAACAGCGTCCAGTTCCGTGCCCAGCCGAACGACAGCCCCAGGTCCAGCATCCCGTGCGTCATGCCCATCGCCAGTAGGTTGTTGGGGGTGGTCTCCGGGATTGACCACACAGACGTAACGACCACGCTGCCCTTAGCACCGCGGGCGTCGTCATATCGTTCGGGATGCCCGTCGTAGTATTCCCGCCCCACCCAGAACATCGCCTCCATCGACCATTCACCGTGCCCGCTGGTCATGATAGTTATCGGAAAGGCGTTGACCGCGTCGAACATATTGCCGGTTCTGACGCCGCGATGGTAGCACAGCCCGGTGTTCTGCGCCCGCCCCAGCGCGAAGTTGATGCGGGTGTTGAACTGACGCGCCAGCCAATTGGATGAGTTCAGTGTATCACCGCGGAACTGCCCCACCACGTCAATGCTGTTGTGGTGCAGCGCGTTGATAAGACAATCGACCGTGAAGCCGACGGAGGGGTCAGAATTAACCAGTTCTTCTTCCTGAACCACACCTTTAGTGAACCAGGAGGTGTCCTCCATGTAAGGCGCCGATTCGTAGGAGATGGTCTTGCAGACCGCGTTCGCCAGCATGGCCGCGTTGCCAGCGTGGAAGCGGCTGATCGCGGCGTCGGCGACCATGTCGTCCTCGCCGCCCTCAAGAAAGGCGTATTTCAGGTCGAAATGCCCGGTCCAGGGTGGAACTTCCATGCGTCCTTCAGGACCGACCAGGAGGATGTCCATGCCCTGACCGCCTTGATTGCCCTGATAAGGTTCCAATTCGTCTTCGCCGAGCAGAAGGATGTTGTCGAAGGGCTCCTCCCCTTGATTGAGGAGTTCGTCATAGCGGTTCTGAATCAGGGCGTCGATGGCGTCGGCGATAGTATCCTCCCCATCCGGGATGCGCAATAGCTCAACCTGGTTGCCAGCCGCACGTTTCCAATCGATCAAACGCTGCACCATAGCCACAATGGCCTCCGGCTCATCCCCGCCGATTCGTTCCGGCAGTACAAAGAGGTAGTACTCGTTGAAGCCCCGGCGCTGGATCAGCTCCCGGTCGTCGCGGTGAGGCGGCGGGTTGATGACCAGGCTCTCAATAAGTTTCTGAACATGGGGCGACGGAGTCCGGTTGGCGACGGGCGAGCGCGGAGCAGTCGGATCGAGCGCGAAGCTCAAGCGGACGTCCACCGCCGCCGAGGGATTGGTTCCTTCGGGCAGCCGGGAGGGAGAGACCGTAAATTGCGACAGGTTATAGTGCCTCAGCCGGGCGGCGCGGTTGACGACTACCGCTTCCGGATTGAGCGTTTGCCCATCCGCCCGGTCCAGCCGAGCTTCTAATCTGCAGCCGTCCGGCACCAGAACCCACTGGCTGAAGCCGGCTTCCGCGGTGTTAACGTCAGCCGCGGTCGAAACCGCCGGGCTAAGGCGTACCGTCAGGCCTTGCGGAGATTGACTTAGGACAGCGCAGGTCGGATCCCCAACCGAAGCTGCGATGACCCAGGCTGCGGATAACAGCAATACTAACAGGGGGGCGAAACTCAGTTTCCCGTACATGAAAACCTCTTTTTACCTCAATGAACCCAGACGTCTTTATTGTAATATAAATACAAGAAACCAATTTCCACAATACTTACCGGAAAAGACTTCGAGTTTAGCTAACCGAACGACGTTTCTTCGCTCAACATCTTTATAAGGGGGGCATTTTCCGTTTCACAATTATAATGATGCGTCAGAAGCGCATTTGGGGTGCAACATCACTACCTCTTTCAAGATAAAACCAGCGCGAATTCGATTACCACAGCGGAAGTCGCTGTCATCTGCGCCTTTTAATTCGTATATTTAAAGTTGCATTTAGTAGGTCAAACTGGTGAAGCATGGAAGCCCTTCTTAACTCGGACTCAGTTTTCATTCAATACATCCTGCTCCCGTTCCTGATTTTTTCAGCGAGGATTCTGGACGTCAGCGCCGGCACCATCCGACTGATCTTCATATCCAAGAACAGGAGGGTTTTGGCGCCGTTGCTGGGATTCGCGGAGTCACTAATCTGGCTGCTGGCGGCAGCTTGGATTTTCCAGAATCTCAACAACCCGGTGAACTACATCGCTTTCGCCGCTGGATTCGCCACCGGCAACTGGGTGGGATTGATGATTGAAAACAAGATTGCCCTCGGCAAGGTCATCCTCAGGGTGATCACACGCACAGACGCCACCGAGTTGGTTGCGGAGCTGCGACGCCGTGATTTCGGCGTCACAGCGGTGGACGCCGAGGGGCGCGACGGTCCTGTGAAGATCATCTTCATGCTGCTGGAGCGGCAGAAGATTGAGGCTGCCGTGAGGATTATCAAGGAACACAATCCGCGCTCATTCTACTCCATCGAAGACCTGAGGTTTGTCAGTCAGGGTGTGTTTCCGGATTCCCAACCGAGATTGGGGGGATCACTAATAAATCAGTGGCAAAAACTCAAGAAACACAAGTGAGTTCGGCTTCTTTTACCGCACCCGTCGAAGTGGAATGCCGCGACATCGTGTCCGATGGTCGGGGCGTCGGGGTGCTGCCGGACGGCCGGGTGGTTATGGTGGCAGGTTTGCTGCCGGACGAGAGAGCCCTGGTCGAGGTTGAAACCGCTCCTCCGAGGCGGCGGCTGCTGAGCGGCCGTCTGATGGAGATCACCAAACACTCCCTGGCGCGCCGAGAACATCCTTGCCCTTACTATAAATCAGGTTGCCCCGGTTCGCCGCTGGGAATTATTGAGTACTATCTCCAGCTTCAGATTAAAAGGCGGTCAGTTCAGCAAACCTTATTGCGCATTGGCAAATTGAAATTCCTTCCCTTGGAGGCTTTGATTCCCTCCCCGCAGCCGTGGGGATATCGGGATCGGATTGAGGTGCGGCTGAATTTTCAGCATGGACAGCACTGTGTCCATTTCACCGGCGAAGACGCCTTGGTTCCGGTGGAGAACTGCCTGCTGGCAAACAAGCTGCTGCAGGACGCTCTAAAGGCGGTCAACAATTATCCTCCGCCTCGCTATGCGCTGCCGACAAACGGCGTCTATCGGCTTTATTTGCGCGACAACGGCCGCGGCTCGGCTGCGGGGATTGTTTTCATCAGTGGAACCAAGGATAAAAACGTCATCGAAACCTTCTCGGAATGGTTGGAAATCATGCCTTTGGCGGGATGGCAGATCCGGAGAGTTGACAGAATAGACGCTCGGTTTTCGGATTCTTATGTGGTGGAAGAGGCGGGGGATTCAGTCCTTCAATATCCCGTCGGGGAGGATTTCATCAGCTTGCCGCCTATCGTTTTCACGCAGGCGAACCGCGCTCTGTCGGCGCGGCTGGTTCAGGAAACGTTAAAATCCATTCCCTTAGGCGCGCGGATCTTGGATTTATTCGGTGGTTACGGAGCCTTCGGCTTGGCGCAGGCTCAGCGCGGAGGCCAAGCGGTGGTGATAGACGCAGCAGATGATTCCCTGGAAGCGGGG
>CAZCEM010000012.1:1530-1983 GCA_964497555.1 uncultured bacterium | reverse complement strand
ATATGTCAAGATGGATCTGACGCGGCCGGCAGGGCTTTCTGATTTTCTTAAAAAGTGTGACGTGGTGGTGACCGACCCGCCACGAACGGGAATCCCGCGGGCGGCGCTCAGAGTATTAAGTAAATTCGGCCCGGACCGGTTCATGTATGTCTCCTGCCATCCAGCAGCGCTGGCTCGGGATTTGGGATTGCTGAACGCTTATCAACCGGTCAGTTTTCAACCGCTGGACATGTTTCCTCAGACGCCTGAAGTCGAGACGGTGGCGGTGCTGGCGCGCATCGGCACTCGAGAAGAAAGATAAATCCTCTGGAATGGTTGCCGATCCAGCTTGATGGATGGATTCCTCTTAATCGTTGCAGAGGTTCAGCAAGGACGACATGAACAAAACGGACAGCGGCTGTTACCACACTGCGCTGAGCTGCGCTGTCGGCATCGACAAAACCGGATTATACC
>CAZCEM010000012.1:0-1520 GCA_964497555.1 uncultured bacterium | reverse complement strand
ATTATACCATGGAACTCATCGCCCGACAACTGTGCCTGACTTCGCACGTCGGCACCAATGAGATACTCTTCGGGGGTCAAATGCTGGTGTGGGCGGACATCGCCGCGTCGATCTGGTGCATGAAGCTGACGCGCTCAGACCAGCTCATCACGGTTCACATGTCCGACATCGACTTCGTCGCACCGGTGCGGGTGGGCGATCTGGTCGAGTTTTACGGCATCGGCTACCGGATAGGCCGCAGCAGCGTCACCGTTCAGATGGTTGTTAGAACCCACGATCCCCGGGTTGATCACACCGTTGAAACCTTCCGCTTCACCGCCGTAATGGTCAATATCGACCGCAACCTACGCTCGAAGCCTTTCCCCGCTGATATTCAGGGATTATCGGACGGTTCGCTGACGGAGGAAAAATGAAGGACAGGTTCAGCGGCGAAAGAAACAAGCCGCATTATGGTTCAACGAGGTCGATCGGAGAGGCGAAATCAGCCAAACCGGATCTGGACCGTGTGTCAGCCGCTAATACGGCGAAGGAGACCGCCGTCTGGCTGGATAAAATCAGCGCCGAGCTGTTGCTTCAGCGGGATCGCCTTACGCCGGCGCAGCGCAAAAGCCTGAAGATCGATCTGATGAAAAGGCTGATAAACCGCGGGGCGCAGTTTTCTTCCAACTGCGAGGAGTGTCGAAAGTCGCAGGTGAAACTCAGCGAGATGACCGCCGCGCTGACCTACCTGACGCCCACATCTAAAGCTGAAATCAGCAAACATCTTCTGGGGATAAAGACGCTTTCGACACACTTGACTAAGGCGCACAAACTGGTCAAGCCGGGGCAGATAATCATATCGCTGCTGTTGATTGGCTTGCCGCTGAGCAAATCCGCGCAGCAACTTCTCGACAGTAAATGGGCGGGCATCATGGTGGGATTGGTCGTGGTGATTATTATCGGTCTGATCGTTGAGAGCATCCTGCGAGCGAAGGGGAAAATGCTTTAGCCAGCGGGACATGAACAGAAAAACCTTCCGACTTATCGCGTCCTGGTGCGTCTTCCTTCTGCTTGGTGCATTAAACTCCCTGCCCGCCGCGGGGATCAGCTTCGTGTGGATGGATAAGCCCAACGCTCCGGCGGTCTCGCTGCCAGCGCGAGAGGGAGTCTCTAGTTTGTGCGTCGATCTGGAGGCACTGGGGAAAGCCCTTGGCGCGTCTTCGCAAGTCAGCAGCCATTGCGAGCGGCTTCGCCTCGACCTACCCGGCGCGAGCCTGACCTTCACGGCCGGCAATCCCTACGTGCTGGCGGACGGGCGGCTGCTGCAGATGCCGCTGCCGCTCGAACCTGCCGGGGACGGCTTCTACGCGCCAGTCGAATCCGCGTTGGATCTACTCAAGGAATTCCATCCCGGCGAGCTATTGTATGATCCCGCTTCGAAGCGCATCATGGCGGCTCATCCCACCGGTGACCTGCTGGGTATTAGATTCAACATCACCGCGGACGGCACGCGGGTGATTATCACTACCGCTAGGGACCTT
>CAZCEM010000011.1:9533-14751 GCA_964497555.1 uncultured bacterium | reverse complement strand
CTGCGGTTGCTGCTATTTTCATCTTCCGTGGCGGGGAAGCCACCATGACAATTCCCGCGAAAGCGGGAATCTAGCCCTAATTCCTTCTGGATTCCAGCTTCCGCGGGAATGATGCGCCTTAAGAAGTTTAAAAGTTTAAAAGTTTGAAAGTTGGAAAGTTGGATTCCAGCTTCCGCTGGAATGATGCATCTTCGACGCATTACCTCCGTTGTAAAAAAGAAAATGCACCCCTTAATGCGGACTACTGTTCACTGCCCACCCACAGCCCGCAGCTTATAGTTCTTCCTCACTCTGTCTCCGACTGCGGCTGAGCCTCCTTAATCAGACCGACTTCCCGGAAATACTTCTCCGCGCCCGGATGCAAGGGGGCTGTATAGGTTTCAGCCATTTTTTCGCGGTTTAGATCCGCGAAACACACGTGCTGAGCCTTGAACAGGTCGAAGTTCTCCATGACCACCTTGACCAGCGAATAGACCAGGTCCTCCGGCTCATTGGCGGAGGTGACCAGTCGGGCGCGCACGCCGAAGGTTTCCACGTTGCCGGTGTTGCTGACGCCGGTGTAATAGCTGATGTCTATTATCGCGCGGGAGTAGAAGGGGAATTTGGCGATGAGCGAGTCCAAATTGTCCAACGCCACGAAATGCACCGGCGTCTTGCCCGCAACGGCTTCCTTGATCGAGCCGTTCGGATGTCCGACCGTGTAGAAGTAGGCGTCAATGCGCCCGTCCTGCAGCATTCCAGCGCACTCGGCGGGCTTCAGGTCCTCGGGGATGATGTCGCTCAACGACAGGCTGTAGGCTGACAGGGCGTCGATGGCGTTGCCGCGGTTGCCCGAGCCGGGATTGCCGATGGCGATGTGCTTGCCCTTCATATCCAGAGCCGTTTTGATGCCGCTGGGATCAGAGGCTATCAGGGTGACAGCCTCAGTGTGCAGGCTCAGCACCACCCGCAGGTTGGTCTGGGGTTTGCCGTTCCATTCCTCCTTGCCGTTGAAAGCTTGATAGAGCCGGTCGGCTTGGGTGATGCCGAAGTCCAGATCGCCGGACATGACAGCGTTGATGTTGAACACCGATCCGCCGGTCGCTTCGACGGTGGCTTTGATGCCGTATTGATCCTCGCGGTCGTTGAGCATCTTGGCGATGGCGCCGCCGACCGGGTAATAGACGCCAGTCACGCCGCCGGTGCCGATGGACACGAAACGGGTCTTGGGCTTGGCGGATTTATCGCCTCCGCCGCAGCCGGAAAAGACCACCAGCGCAAGGCTGAGGGTCAGAAGAATTGAAAGAACGCGTCGCATAAAGACTCCCTTATGGAATTGAAAATTTCTCTTATTTAGGGGTGTATTAAGGGGTGCATTTTCTTTTGAAAATTGAAAAAATGCGTCAAAGACGCATCATTCCAGCGAAAGCTGGAATCCAGAGGGATTTGGGGCTGGATCCCCGCTTGCCCGGCAATGAGGCACAACCTTGTTTGTCAACACAGTTAAGGGCTATTCTTTGGAAAATGACCGCGAATGTTCAATTGATTCTGCCCCTTTTAATATTCTTTGTGTTCCTTAATGTTCCTCGTGGTGAGTCCTACAAAAGCGGCCAGAGCCACACTCGCAACCCCAGCAAGCCCCACGCTGCTGTCAATGCCGCAAGAGTGCTCTTCTCGCTGCGCAGGGCTTCAGCGAAGGTGTAGTTGCGGTTGGAGCGGGAGTTCATTCGGCCCAACCGCGGCACCAGCCGCGGCACCCGGCAGCAGTACTGCTCATACTCCGCGCCGAACAACTCCCGCAGCTTGGCTTCCTCCAGCACGATAATCAAGGAATACTGAACCACAAAGAAAACAAATGCTCCCAGCGGCAGCCACGGCAGCAGCGCGCCCGAGGACAGCGCAAAGCCCAGGTATATCAGCATATTGCCGAGATACAACGGATTGCGCACCCGGGCGAAGGGACCGGTGGTGATAAGCATTGAGGCGCCGACCTGGCGAGTGCGGGTTTCGCTGCCCGCGTGTCGGATACCCGCAAAACGGATGGATTCCCCCAGCAGCGCCACCCCCACTCCTAAAACCACCAGCGTCCAACTCGGCTTCGACCAGATCAATCCAGCAATAATAAAGGGCACCGGGGTAAAACCCCGCGACTTGAACGCGAGTTCTCGAAGAGACATTATTGCTGCTCCTGGATGATTCTGACGATCCTTTCAGCCAGATCCAAAGCCCTAAGCCCGGCTGGACCGGTTACCGGCGGCTGGACGCCATTCGCCACTAGATCGCGGAAGTCGGTCAGTTCCAGCCGCATGGCGTCGGCTTCCTCCGCGCCGAGGAAGCGGACATAGACCTCGCGGCGACGGTCAGCGGTTTCCATGACTCCCAGCGACAGGGCGTCGGAGGGTATGGCTTCGTCGCCGAGGGTGGCGCCGACGTATTCGCATCGGCCTTCAGCCAGATCGAGCGAGATGTATTCGCGCTCGCCGAACAGCCGCAGCTTGCGCATCTTTTTCAGCGAGATGCGGCTGGCGGTCATGTTGGCGACCATACCGTCGGCGAAGCGGATGCGCGCCGTGGCGATGTCGGGCGTGTCGCTGATGACGCCGACGCCGTTGGCGTGAATCTCGACAGGTTCGCTGGCGGTCAGCGACAGGATGAGGTCGAGGTCGTGTATCATTAGGTCGAAGACCACCGCGACATCGACGCCGCGGGGATTCCAAGGCGCGAGTCGGTGCACTTCGATAAAGCGCGGGCGGACGGGGATGCCCATCAAGCCGCGGAAGGCGCGGTTGTAGCGTTCGATGTGCCCCACCTGAATGCCGACACCGCGGGCTTGGGCGGCATCTACTAAAGCCCGGCCTTCCACTGCAGTGGCGCAGAGGGGTTTCTCAACGAACAACTGCTTGCCGGCGTTGACAACCTGCATTCCCACTTCGTAGTGGGTTGAGGTGGTGGTGACTACTACCAGACCGTCGGAGCGCTCGATGAGGTCCGCCATGCTGGACGCGACGGGCACATTATAGGCCTTGGCGGCGGCGCTCAGTTTTTCAGCATCGGTGTCCCAGACGCCGGAAACTTCAACGCCGTCGAGGCTGCACAGATGCCGTAGGTGCCGGCTGCCGAGGTAGCCGACGCCGATGAGACCGAGTTTTATCAAAGTGTCTCTAATCGTTTTATCATCTGCAGGCAGGGGCTGTCCCCTCCCCACAACAGGGGAAATTCCTGAAGCGGACGATAGCCCAGGGCGAGATAAAAAGCCCTCGTTTTAGCATAGCCCAAGTCAGGATGCGAGTCGCTCAAGGTTTTCAACTGAGCAAATTCAACCCCTTCCCCGCGCAGAAGGCACTCAGCCCGCTCAAATAAAACCCGCCCAATCCCCTGCCGATGAAACTCCGGCAGCACGCCCATCACAATGAACTCAGCACAGTATTCTCTAAACCGCTCGTATGTCAGAAATCCGACCGGTAATTCCGCCTTCCATGCCAGCAGGGTAGGGAGTCGCTCGATTTCTTTTAAATAAAACAGTATCGCGCTTTCAATCCCAAACCAACCTGGCAAGGCTCGTATAATTGGCTCACAGAACCTCGCCAAGCCCAGCTTCGGGGAGTCTATGAAAATCTCGCAACCAGACATCTAATGGTTCACGTAAGGTTTTCGAGTTCCAAGTCCTTATTCATAATTCTTAATTCTTAATTCTTAATTCTTGTACACTCCCACCTTCTGCTGCTCCCGCTCGATGGCTTCCTGGCGGTCCTGAGACTTGGCGGCGGCTTCCTCAGCCCAGTCGAATGCTTCCTGCGCCTTGTCGCGAGCGGCGTTGACCTCCCGGTTTCGAGCCAGAATGCACGCTTCGTCAAAGGCCTTCTGCGCCTTGCGGTACTCCGTTTCGGCCCAGGTCTCAGCCTTCCAGCGGTCAGCTTCCAGTAGAGCTTTCTCAGCGCGCTTGAGGTCGCCGCGCACGGTGAAGTCGCAGCCGCATAATACCGCGGCCGCTGCGGCTATCAACATCAAAGCGGCAAGCGCCTTGACCAGGTCACTTACTATCATATTCGTCAGTGTTTTCATGGGCGGCAAGCTCCAAAGGATTCACGTCCCGCGCGCGTTTGCCCAGGCAAACCGGGCAGGGTCCGTAATAGTCGAGGATGGCGTCTTTCAGCATCATCCGCATTGTGTCAGCTTCGGACAGGTTGGGGCAGTTGGATAGATGATACAAACGATCCCGAGTCGTCACCACCACCTGAAAGCGGTTGTTGTCCAGCGTCTCAAACTGTTCCCGCATCCACGCCGGCGCTTCGACCTCGCGGCGCGAATACCGCAGCAACAGTATAAACGCGCACAAGGTAAGCAAGCTCAACACCAACAATACGGAAGTCTTACTCATGCTCGGCTCGAATCCCGTCTCCGGCGTCGAATCGGCCGAGTTCAGTCCTTGTAAGTGCCAATGGCGTCTTTCTCGCGTTGAATCTGCTGGTTGTGGATTTGCGCCCAATAGACAGCTTCCTCCGCCCACGCCCGGGCTTCTTCGGCTTTGTCACGGGCTTCGTTGATGAAGCGGTGCCGCGCCAGGGTCATTCCTTCGTCGAGGGCTTTTTGCGATTTCCGATAGGCGTCCTGGGCCCGGTCGAATCCGCAGAACTCGGCGTTGAGTTTTTCAGCCTGCTTTAAGATCTTTTCAGCTCGTTTCAAATCCCACATCGCCGACCAGTCGCAGCCCGATGAAATCACCGACGCTGCCAGCAGCAGGATGGTCAGCAGCAGCGTCTGAAGTTTCTTGTTACCAGTCATATCGTTCCTCTTGTGCCAAGTGTCCCGTACCCAGTGTTCAGTGACCAGCGCCTGAAGAGACAGCGCAAGTTAATTCTTACTCCGCGAAAACGCGATCCTCGGATCGACCACCGAATAAAGGATGTCGGCTATAAGAATGCCCAGCAGCGTCAGGAAGGTGACAATCGTCAGCTCCGCCATGATAATGGGGTAATCCCGCGCCAGGATGGCCTCCCACATCAGCTTGCCCATGCCGGGAATCGAGAAGATAGACTCGATGATGATGGATCCACCGATGGTCGCGGGCAGAATAGCCGCCAGCAGGGTGATAATGGGTATCAGCGAATTACGCAGCGCATGCTTGAGGATGACCTTGTTCTCCGACAGCCCCTTGGCGCGGGCGGTGGTGATGTAATCTTGTCGGATGACCTCCAGCATGGACGTCCGCATGTACCGCGACAGCACCGCCAGCGAGGCG
>CAZCEM010000011.1:0-9523 GCA_964497555.1 uncultured bacterium | reverse complement strand
ATACAGAAGACCGGCAGCGTCAGATGCCAGACCGCATCGAAAAACCGCTCCCAGAAGGGCAGTTTCTCTGCACCGATGGACGACAATCCGAACACCGGGAACATATCCAGGAAGTCTCCGCCGCCCAAGAACACGATCAGCATGGTGGCTACCCAAAACGACGGCAGCGAATACATGATGAACAGGAACAGCGTCATGGAGCTGTCGATTCGGCTGTACTGGTGACTGGCTGAATAGATCCCCAGCGGGATGGAGATGAGGTACGCCAGAATCAGCGACGTAAGCGCCAGCCGCAGCGACACGGGGATGCGCTCGGCCAGCACATCCCACACCGGACGCTTGAACTTGATGGACTCGCCGAGGTCGAGCGTCGCCAGCCGCTTGATCCACAGCCAGTACTGGACGTACAGCGGCTTATCCAGCCCGTACAGCTCGCGGGTTTTCTGGATGGCTTCCTCGGTGACGCCCTGCATCATGCCTTCGGCGGCGCGGGCTTTCATGGCCGCGGGATCGCCGGGCGCCAGATGGATGATGAGGAACGCCACCACCGTGATCCCGAACATGGTCGGAAGCATCAGCAGGACGCGTTTAAGGATGTAGGTGGTCATTTACTCTTCGGTATCATCGAGTTCAGGTAAAGGAATAACCGCAACTGGGAATACTTCCCAATTTGCGTCTGAAGGATCTTGAATTCCGAATGCTGCGAGTAATCGAGTCTGCACGTCATTCGTAAGGTCTGCAAAGAATATTTCGAATTCCATTCTTCGGTTCTCCAAATTTTCAGCAAATCACAGTGAGATAATCGGTAGTGTCACTTGCTCACGCTTCAGATGAAGGAAAAGTTCAAAGAATCCCAATACTCGTGAGCCTAAACTTGTCAGCACAACGGAATAAACCGGCGTTTTCTTGAAATCCATGATCCGTTCCACCAATCCAAGCTCTACACATTGATTACACGTGAAATCAAGTAACTTTGTCAACGTCGAAGACTTATACGATGTTCCCAAGTGCATGTTCCAAACAGAGACATATTCATTCGGGACATCCGCCTTGGCGTGCGGCACAAGCCTACCTGCTGTCAAGTGAATATATCTGAGGAAATAAAAAATGTTGGCCTTACACTTTGTAATCTTCCCATCGACTAATGCCTCAAGGATAATCGACACCTGTTCTTGAGATAAAGGTGTTTCGCCTTTTGCATCAGCCAATAATGGGTTTAGAGCTTCCCTGAAGCGCTCACCACGTGCAGTAAGCGTGAGTAATCCATCTTCCTCATCAATTAATCCGTAGCCAAGCGAATAACGAGTTCTAACATTGAATCCTGTCTTATTAGACCCAAACTTCTCCAGCGCGTGTGCCTTTTCTATTGAGCCATTGTTGAAGAGTCCGACAATCTTGTTCATCCAGTAGAGATAACAAACATCCATCGCTGTTGGGCTTCCAATATCTAAACCGGATGTTTTTTCTAATTCCTCGATACAGTGCTTATACAATTCAAGGATATACGATTGTCGATATACCTGGACAGAGAAGCCGCGTTCTGAACCTGCATTTCGAAGCCTTTTCATGAAGCTGGACGGTGTTAGATCCTCAGCGATAAGTACGCTTGCAGTTACGTTCCGTTGCCAATCTTCAGTTAGTCGCATATAACGAGAAGTTTGTTCGACACAGTAATCCAGTTTACTCGCGCTTTTTATTTCGGTCTCCAACTCGACTATGTGAATCCAATCATTTGTCATCTGTAAGGCGATGTCAATGATACCCTTCGGGGTGCTAAAGTTGTGTCCAATTATTTTTTGCCACTTTAACATAAGGCAATCCCGAAGATAGTCCTGTTTGCGAAGAAAAACCCATTGTACTGTACGTTCTTCCATTTTTATCTCCTATTGCTTCAGCTCTTTTATCGCTGGGTATTGTCGAATCCGTTCTGCTCCGAATGTCCGTAATCTTTCAACTGCCAATAAGGTGGCGAGGTGACGATTAAGTGAACGGATTCATCGGCAGTTTCAGACATCCTCCTGGAGTCGCCGATTATGACCATATGGCTCGTCTTTATATCAGGCGTTAAGAACACACTATCCTCTTATTTTTCCTTCACCACCGCCATCGACTTCTCCAGCGGTAGCTCTTCCCCACAATCCAGCATGTCTTCCACCACCAGTTTTATGGCGCTTTTCTGGTTTTTCAACGCCTCCTCAAAGGTTTCGCCCTGGGTGCAGCATCCCTGCAGGATGGGACACCAGGCAAAGTAACCGTCCGCATCCCGCTCGATCACCGCCGCGAAAGGGTAGTTCCGGTGAGTTAGCTCCATGTCTTCCTCGTCAGATACCCTTCAATCCGCCGTCAACGCCCGTTCCACCAAATCGCAGACCGCATGCCACACCGCCAGATGGAGCTCTTGAATGCGCGCTGTCTCCTCACACGGCGCAATGAAGCACAGGTCGCACAGCGGCGGCATTAAGCCGCCGTCCCGACCGGTAAAACCGATGGTGAAGATATCGTGGTCATGCGCCCATTGTAAAGCCCGCAACACATTCGGCGACCCGCCCGACGTCGAGATGCCCACCACCAGATCGCCTGGACGAGCCAGCGCCTGCACCTGACGCGCGAAGGTCTGCTCGAAGCCGTAGTCGTTGCCAATCGCTGTCAGCGTTGATGTGTCGGTGGTCAAGGCTATCGCCGGCCAAGCCGGACGTTCCCGCGTGAACCGCCCCATCAGCTCCGCCGCCACGTGCTGAGCGTCCGCCGCCGAACCGCCGTTGCCGAACAGCAGGATTTTCCCGCCCTCTCGGATGGTGGTGGCGAACTTGTCGCCGATGTCCAGTATGATGCTTGGATCCATTTCACAGAGCTGAGTATGCGCCTCCTGCTGGCGGCGCAAAATATCTTCGAAGTAATCTCTCTTCATAGGTGGGTCCAAAACTGAGCTGAAGATTTAAACCTATCTAATAAATATAGCTCGATTTGCAACCCACTTCAACCTGCGCTTGTCATTAAATTACGAGTTGAATAAGGAATTCGCATAAGTGAGAGTTATATAAAGGGGAGCAGATTCTACTGAACATTACGATTCCATTTATCAATGCGTCGCAGGAGCATCATGCCAGCGAAAGCTGGCATCCATTAGCTGCATTCTGGACTCCCGCTGTCGCGGAAATGACAGCTAGGAGGAGTTCAAACCAAAAAACAGCAGCAAACAGCAAAAAATCGGGAGTTTTTCAGCAGACCCTAATTGATTCCGCTTTAATTGTCATTACCTTTTGGTATTACCTTGACTTTGGCTTAAAAATGAATTACCTTTCTAATTGAAATTTTGAAACGGGCTTGCAAATGCTGCGCTTCCGCCTCACCTTTTTAATCGTCCTCGGGCTGGCGCTCACCACCGCCGCTGGACGAGACGTCCGGCAGGTTCGCTCCAGCAGCGAATCCAACCACCCCGCCTCCGCAGCCATCAGTGTCGCATCCCTACAACTGAACATCCAGAACAACGACGTGGTTTTGACGTGGGAGCCGCTGCTGGGTTGTCATCCGGTTTCGGGAAAATTTCTGTCCGGCTACCAGATTTATTTCTCCCGCACCGTAGATGATTCGGTTCTGCTGAGGATGTGCTGGGGAACCCATTACCGCCACCGAGGCGCCGCCGCCTCCGGCGGAGGTTTCTACCGGGTGGTCGGCGTCTATAACGAGGAGTCCGGTCCTCGGCGGCCTCCATTGAGGATTGTCCGCGGCATCGAGGTGATTCTGGACTTTGAGGATGACCTCGACCTGATATCTTACGACGAAGACGAAGACGTCAGCCCTGACGCCTGGGGCATGGCCAACGATGAAACGCTGCCCGAGAGCGCCCAATCCCTGTGCCTGCGCGGCAACTGCTGGAAAAAGCTGCCTTTCCGGCGGGTGAACCTCACCGACTCGACGGTGTGGTCTATCGGCATCCTGTCTCTCGACGGCGACACGTTGGCGGATTTGCAAGCCTTCGGCGTCGGCGATGGGTCGAATCAGTTGCTCTACACCTTTCACGGGCGGCGGACGGTGTGGGAGCAGGCGTGGCAGATAGCCAACCAGGACGTCAATCCCCGCGGGCGCTGGTCGGTGTATCATCTGGCGGTGGGCTACGACTGGACCATCCGCTACGGCTACGTCCCCGCCATCGACGAATTGTATTTCATCAACGACAACGACACCAACAATCCCTCGTCGCGGATATATTTCGACGACGTCATCGACGTGACCTCTGAATACCTGCCCGAACCGGCGCCGAAGATCCGCTGGTTCGTCCGTCAGGACGTGGAAACCCCCGGTGCGGCGGTGCAGTTCAACGCCAGCGCCGGCAACCGCAATCCCGATGAATTGGCGTTCTTCTGGGAATTCGGAGACGGCGGTGTGGCGGAGGGCCGCGACCTGGTGCATGTTTATGCCCATGACGGCGTATATACGCTGTCCCTGACCGCTGAAGACGACCACGGCCGCCGCAGCAGCGTTTCCGAATGGATTGAGATAGGCGAAGCCCGCTTCCCGGTGCAGATGACCGCCTGCTTCACCGGCGACGTGATGCTGGCGCGGCGATATGAGGATGTGGGTGGTATCATTCGCCAGTTTGGCCCGGAATATGTCTTCCAACTCATTCAGCCCCGGATTTCGCAAGCTGACCTGTGCGTAATCAACCTCGAATGCCCCCTCACCGACGAAGGCGCGCCCCATCCGACCAAGGATATCACCTTCCGGGGCAATCCAGCCAACGTCGCGGGTTTGAGCTTTGCGGGCGTGGATCTCGCAACGCTGGCAAACAACCACGTGGTTGACTACGGCTTGCGGGGGATGCAGGAGACGCAGGAAGTTCTGGACGCGGCGGGCATCGGCTGGTGCGGCGCTGGCGCAGATGAGTACCAAGCCCTCCTGCCGGTGTTTCGCACGGTCAACAGCGTCCGGATTGGAGTGCTGTCGTTCTGCAACCGCACCGGGCGCGATTACGGCGACCGCCCGTTTCTCGACGCCTCCTTCGACCGCTACGGCTACGCCTATTTCTCAGCTGACAACATCCTGCGCTCGGTGCCCGCGGCTGATGAGCAATGCGATGTGCTGGTGGTGGCGGCGCACGGCGGCTGGGAATACGCCACTGAACCCACCGCGTTGATGCGCGACGCCGGTTTCGCGGGCGAGGAAGACCTGCCGCTGCGAGTCTCCGCGGAACGCGATTCCGCCACCCGCGAGCTGGAGCATCTGTGCATCGACTTGGGGGCCGACATCATCATCGGCACCCATCCCCACGTGCTGCAGGGATTCGAAGTATATAGCGGCGCGTTTATTGCCCATTCGCTGGGGAATTTCGCCTTCGACCAGAACTTCTTCGAGACCTGGCCCTCGGCAACCGTCTGGGCGGACATCACCCGCGGCGGCGTCTCCCGCGTGTGGATTGAGCCAATTTTCGTCGATAATTACCGGCCTTCGCCGGCGTTCGGTCTGTTGGGGCGCAAAATCCTCGACCGGCTGGCGGATTACTCCTACGAGCTTAACGCGGTTGTTGTGCCGGAATATCACCGCCACCGGGCGGAGATCATCTTCGAGCCTCAGCGGCTGACATCCGCAGTGCGCGAGTACACCGTCAGCGGCGTGATGCGCTGGGACCAAGCCGAGGGATTATATATCTCCGAGCCGTTGCGGCTGAACGGCGGAGGATTTCCCTCTTGCATAGAATCCATCTCGCCCCATCCACCCGACGCGGGCTGGACGATTCAACTGGGGCGGGAAATCCTTCTGGTTGGCAATATGGAGCTGGAAGGTGCGACGATCTGGAATTATAATTCGCGCTACGAAAGCCCCAGCGACGTTGCCCGCGGCGGCTTGCGCTCGTCGCAATTGAACCGCAATCAAGGGATGCAGGACGGCATCACCGACCTCCTCCAGCGCATCCCCATCTCCGACCGGGACCGCCTAACGCTCTGCGGCTGGCTTCGTACCACTAACAGCCGGGACGGCGGACTCTGCGCGCGTTATTACGACAGCCGTTACGGGGCTAATAATCAGAACATCCTCGGCGACCAAGTGGTCGAGCGGCGGCTGCAGGGCGACAACGACTGGACGTATGTCTGGGACAACCTGGTCATCCCCGACAACTGCCCTTTCATGAACGTGCGGTGGCAGTTATACGGCGCGCTGCAGGGCGGCAATCAGCTTTGGTGTGACGACGTGGAACTTATTCGCTGGGAAGAACCGGTGGTCTTTGAAGGCAATTTGGGGATTGATTTTCCCAATGATCTTTATTATCTTCAATTAAGAACCAGGATGCCGCTGGATTCCGTCACCGTGACTTACCGGGCTGCGACGCTGGGGGTGAGGTAAGGTGGAATGGGGAATACGGAATGCTCGGTAGCGCGGGACTCCGTGCCCGTGCGCCTCAAAGAGAAATCGGTCCACTTGGCGAAAAACAGGAGTGTGAATTGGCAGTCATTTCAATGTTCTACGGGATTGTAATCTCCATGTTTTTCATGGACAACCGGCAGTATAAACTGCCTCACATCCATGTAAAATACCAGGACAAGACGGCCATTTTCAGCATCCCCGAGGGTGAGATAATAGAGGGAAATGTACCTTCAACAAAGAAAAAACTTGTTCAAGCCTGGATTGAAATCCACCAGGAAGATCTGATCGCAAACTGGGAACTTGCCTCCAGCGGTCAAAGCATCTTTCCCATTGATCCACTCAAGTGAGTTAACCATGAATCCCCGCGTTGTAGCTGTCAAACCCGAACCGGATTACATCCTGCGGTTGACCTTCACCGACGGCAGCGTCCGGTTGTTCGATATGAAACCCTATCTGGATATTGGTGTGTTCCGGGAACTGCGTGATCCGCGGTTGTTTAACTCGGTCAAGCCGTTCCTTGACAGCATTCAGTGGATTCATGGACAGGATTTGTGCCCGGATACCCTGTATGAACTTAGCACGCCATGTGCTGAATGAAACAAAATGCACAATGTGGATACATTCCTTGCTGTCATTTCCCAGAAAATAGCTCCCTCCAGCCGCGTAGGTCGGGCGTCTCGCCCGACATTTCCCCCCTGCTGGCAGGGGGAAATACAAAGGGGGATATTTTCAGGTTCCGTGGTGGGGAAGCCACCATGACAATTCCCGCGAAAGCGGGAATCCAGCCCCAAATCCCTCTGGATTCCAGCTTTCGCTGGAATGATGCGTCTTCGACGCATTTTTTCAATGTTCAAAAGAACCGTCATGCTGCGAGCCGCGCAACAAAGGATGAAAATAGCCGCTGTCCACCTTGTCCACCCCGTCCACCCCGTCCATCCCCTGCAGTCGGGCTGGAAGCCCGACCTACGCGTTCAGGGGCTATTTTCAAAGGAAATGCACCCTTAATATTACATGAAGTTAGACACAATCTTGAGGAATAAATGCGCAAACTGTCCATATTGGCGGTGGCTGTTGCCGCCCTGTTGATCGGCGCGGCTTCCGCCGCTGATCAGACCAATGTCGTCGGCTTCTGGACCATCAATCTGGAACCCGGCTTCAATCTGGTGTCCTTCCCGGTGCTGCCCAATACACCGACGCTTGACGCGGTCATCGGCGACCGGCTGGGCGAGGTGGAAGTCTCCACCTGGGACAGCCGACTGAACGCATACCGTTGGGCGCGGTTCAACCCCGACAAGGGCCGCTGGTCCGGCAACCTGTTTCTGCTGAGCCGCGGCGCTGCGTATTGGATTAACCTCGTCAGCGCGCCGGGGCAGATGAGTCTGCGCGTCGTCGGTCATCCCGAGGTCTATACTCGCGTCGACTTAGCTCAGCTTGGCGCCGGCTGGCGGTTTTTCGGACCTACCTATGGACATGAGCAGCCTCTCAGCACCATCCCAGCCAGACAATCCGGCGACCTGCTGCTCGCCTGGGACAAGGCCTCCGAGAGATTTCTTCTGTCGGAATCCAACGCTCAGGGCGCGTGGACAGGCTCGGCCGTCAGTTCGCTGCTGCCAGACCGCGGCTACCTCTTTCATCTTGCGGGTCGTCAGGTGAGGGACGTCAATCGGTCGGACGGGCGAGCCGGCGCCTTTTCCATGGAAGGGACGTATAATCCTCCCGCTCAGGATCCGAAGGCCCCCAAAGGCGTCCGTCCACCGGTGGAGACAGCTCCTTGGCCGGTGCTGGTGAGCAACAGTCAAGGACTGCCGGTGTGCTACGAGAATGGAGACGTCTGCGAGAACGGCTTGGTGGTCAGCGTCATACGCGAACGCGCTCGTCTGGGCCTGCAGGAGCAGGTTGAGTCCTTTCATGAATCGCTGGGCGAATTTGACCCGCCAGCGGGTGTTCCCGAACCTGGCAAGTTTCGCGTGCCTTTGACGGTGAGCTATCAACCCGAACACCTCAATCCCGGCGACCGCATCTTCCTGTCGGTGCGGGGCCCCGGCAACTCGACCACCCGGTCTCAGACCTTCGAGGTGCCGGACATCGAGCGGTTCATCTCCGACATCAGCTTCCCCGATCCTTTGATATCCGAGGGGAGTGCGGCGCCGGTGCCGCAGCGGTTTGCGGTGTCCTCACCGTTCCCGAATCCTTTCAACGACCGTTTTTCGCTGGAGTTCAGCCTGCCGGAGTCGCGGCTGGTAGAGTACCGGCTGTACGACGTGAGCGGACGGCTGGTGCGGCAGGAAGAATTGCCGCTGTTAGCCGGGCGGCATCGTCTGACGATTCCAGCAGGAAATCTCACCGCAGGACTGTACATTCTGGAAGTCCAGGCCGGCGGTCATCGCGGCTTCGTGAAGGTCGCGCATATCAAGTAATTCGAGCTGCGCTGAGCATTCGGCCAACCTCTTAACCACAGAGCCGGGGTTCGCCCCGGCTTTGGCGCATTAGACGTGGATTTCTAATGGAGAATAGAGACTCGAAAAGACATACGTCCATTGAGGAGATTGACCGTTGGAGGGCTGAACCGCACGAGTGCCAGCCTCTGGAATTCAAAGAAGCCAAGACGCAGTTTGATACGGAAAAGCTCTTCAAGTACTGCGTCGCTTTAGCGAACGAAGGCGGGGGAAAATTATTGCTCGGCGTTGAAGACAAACCGACTCGTCGGACAGTTGGGTCCAGCGCGTTCCCGAACCTCATTAAAGTTAGCGAGAATCTCTTTGACACCTTAAAATTTCGCGTGGATGTCGAATCAGACGCTTCGGAAGCGGTTTAATCTCTCTGACAAGCGAAGTTCCAATGTCTCCCAGATTATTATCGTTGCAATGAGAGAAAACTTAATAAAACAAGACGAATCGATAGGTGAATCCAAAAGATACGCTCGATATCTCCCTTATTGGGCTTAGTTTCATTAAATCCCATTCCCACCCGGCACCCCTCCTAAATCGCTATCTTGTGTTATACCAATAAGTTTCTTATTTTATTCCATTCCTCATATAATTAGAGTATGCTGAAAAACTCCCGATTTTTTTACTGTTTGCTGCTGTTTTTTTAGTTTGAACTCCTCCTTGCTGTCATTTCCCAGAAAATAGGTTTCCCGCGTAGGTCAACCGTCTCGGTTGAC
>CAZCEM010000010.1:0-15303 GCA_964497555.1 uncultured bacterium | reverse complement strand
CCACCACGGAACATGAAAATACCCCCCTTTGTATTTCCCCCCTGCAAGCAGGGGGTAAATGTCGGGCGAGACGCCCGACCTACGCGGTCAACGGGGATCATTTTCTGGGAAAATGACAGCAGATGTAAAGTAATTTCTGCCCCCATTAATAAGAGCCTTCAAGACCAGTGAGAAGGCAGCGGCAGGTTTGATTCATCGACGGCAGCGTCCAACAGATCCAGACGCAGACGGCTGAAGTCCCGCGTGATATATAGGTCCTTTCCGAGATGCAACTGCTCTACCAGCTTCAGCGCTGCGAGATAATAATCAAGAGGCCGCAACAAGTCCTTCTCCACGCCGCCCTTCCTGGCATTCAATAAAACAGGCGACATCGACTGAATTCCCATAGAAAGCCGACCCCGGACGGCATTGTAAATCACCTTTACCATCGGATTATCTCCCCTTTCAATAAACTCCTCCACCTCATCCAGCGCTCCTCCCGCCTTTCCTATCTCACCCAGCGCCAGATAGGAACTCGCCGCCGCGCATTTGCCCATTGCGAAGCCATCCAGTTTGCCTGAAGCGCGGTAACTTTCGGAGGACTGATTGAAATACAACGCCGCCTTGTCCCATTGCTCGGAACGGAGATGCCACCATCCGTTGTTTTCCAGCGTTTGGCTTTCCAGTCTTTTTTCCTTCAGCTCCCGGCTGATTGCCAAGGCTTTTCCCAGATTCTCCGAAGCCTCCTCCAAATTTCCTAAATCCGTCTGCAAGCTGCCAAGATTCGCCAGCGTCTGGCCTTCGGAACTGCGGTCCCCCGTTTCCGCTAGTATTTCAAGCGCTTGATGGAAAAGCCGGCTTGCCTCCGTCAGGTGCCCCAGGTGGTGATGAAGCAGTCCGAGGGCGTCCAGAGTCACAGCCTCAAATTGACGGTTGCCGGTCTGTCGGTGAATCGTCAATGCAGTCTCAAGGTGACGGAGCACGTCGTCGAAACCGCCCTGCCTGTGAAGAAGCATCGCCAGATTCGTGAGAACCATCCCTTCTCCGCGGCGGTTCTTAACGCTCACCAGCATTTTAAGCGATGAGATATACTGCTCCAATGCCTGGTCATACTGGTGCCGGTCAGCGAATAGCAGCCCCATCCAGAACCTTATCATACCTTCGCTGCTGCGGTCGCACGTCTCCTCCGCAACGGCAAGAGCCTGCTCGTAATAACTCAGCGCTTCATCGTATCCGCCTAATTTGGCGTATATTTTCCCTATGTGCGCCAGTGAGTTGGCTTCGCGCTGCCGGTTGCCAACCTCGCGGTGAATGTTCAGCGCCAGCCTGAAATGCCGCAGCGCCTCGTCTATTTGTCCCTGCTGCTCATAGATGTCGCCCAGGGAGTTCAACGCCGCTCCTTCTAAAATGGGATTGCCCAAGTCGCGGGCGAGCGCCAGACTTTCCTTGACTAGTCCAGCGGCATCATTCAGCATTCCCAAGCGAAGCTTCAGATTGCCTAAGTTTAGAAGAATGCCGCCTTCCAGGTCGCGGCTGCCGGTTTTCCGTTGGATTTCCAAGGATTGCTCGTAGTAGTCCGCTGTTTTCTGCGGCTGATCCCCGGAGCGGGCCGTCAAAGCCGCCAGGTTTATGAGAACGATTCCCTCCCGTGGTTCATCGCCCAGCTTCCGCGCCAGGTCCAAGGCTCGACGGCAATAGTCCTCCGCCTTGGCCGTGTCGCCGAGCTGGTGATAGAACACGCCATACTCGCCTAACACCTCACAGACGACCGATTTAAATCCGCGTTTTTCACCTAAAGCCATCATTCGCTCCAACGTCTTCTGTCTGTCATCGCTGCGCCTCAACAACGCCTGAGCCCTCAGTTCGGAGCGCCAGACCTCGAGCAGCTTCTTATCGCGCTCCTCGCTGTCAGGCTCTTCATTCAGCAGCCGGGTCATGCGGTCGGCCCAGGCGATAGCCTCCAGATTGTCGTAATGTCTCCGACACTGCGTCAGCGCCTTCATTCCCCACTCTATAGCTTTACCGCGGTCGCCGGCCACGTGATAATGATGCGCCAGGATGCAGGAGAAACGCTCCAGTTCGTCCAGAAAAAGCTCCTCAATTGCCTCCGCGGTCAACTTGTGCAGAATCCGCCGGTTGTGAACCAGCAGCGTTTCATACGCGATGGTGCGGGTTAATATATGTTTAAACAGGTATGTCACTTCCGGATCGAAGGCGAAGCGGCGCAGGAAGTCGCGCACTTCCAATTCGGAGATAGTCAATTCCTGGTCTTCCTCCAACGCCAGCCGGTGCGCAACCCAATGATAGATGGACTGCATGACTTCCACGCCGATTACTGAGGCGCGCTGCAATCCCTGGCGGTGAATCGGGTCAAGGAGGTCTATGCGCGAGCGCACCAGGCTGGAAAGACTGGAAGGAATACGCAGGGCGTCCACCTCGCCAGCCAGCCTCCATTCGCCGTCCGCCTCAATCAGCGAGCCGGATTCCACCGTCGAAAGCACCAGCTCCTCAAGATAAAACGGATTGCCTTGGGAGTATTTCAGAAGGACGTCCTCCACCTCCTTTTTAATTCTTCGTTCGGTCTTATCAGCCTGAACCGAGCGGGGCGCGCCGCGCCCGCCGGAACACAGCATGCAGCGTATCATGCTGCGGCAGCCATCCTGGCTCATCGGTGCCAGCTCTAAGGTCTCTGTATCTGCGTAATTTTCTTTGACGTCAAGCGAGTATTTCTCATCGTCAATCCGGCTGCGACGTCGCAGGCACAGGAGAAAGAGAGGATTTGGACCATCGCAGTTGTTTATGATGAATTCAAGCGCCTCTCTGGACGGCTCATCAATCCACTGAAGATCTTCCAGAAGGAGAACCACCGGCGCCCCATCCATCTGCAGAACTCGCAGCAGATTGCGCAACGCCGTCAGGTTCTGTTGATGCCTGATGTTGTCGTCGATAGCCTCCAGCTCAGTATCATTTGTCGGAACGGACAACATAGCGGCTATAAATGGAAAGGAGTTCATCAGCGCGGCGGCGGCGGTTTTATCTTTGAGGCGCTGGCTGATTTTCTTCAGCTTTGATTCAATTTTTATTCGGGCGTCTTTCTCAGCCAGACTAAGGTCGAAAAACTGCCGCAGGAGCGAAGTCCAGAGGGTGAAGGGAGGCTGAGCGAAGGAAAGTGTGTTTCCTTTGAGGATGAGCGGCTGCGGATGGGCGAAGGACTTCAGCTTGCTCAGAAATTCATGCACCAGACGCGATTTTCCAATCCCGGCTTCCCCCGGGATGTCAATTATAAGATGTCTTACGCCGCCGCGGCGGTTCTTTTTCGGAGCTGCATTCCTTTTTCGCCAGTATGATTCGAGCAGGGCGAACTCCTGTTCCCTGCCTACCAGCGGGGAGCGCGCCAGACGGCTGGCGCGCTCCCAACGCTCCTTTAACTTTAAACCGGGGCCGAGCGGCCGGTAAGCTTGAACGGGCTGGGTTTTTCCCTTAACGCGCAGCTTACCGAGGTCGCGCCATCGGAAGTAGTCGCTGCATTGTTGATAAACCGACTCCGCGACCTGCACGGTGTTCACCTCGGCGGTTGACTCCATCCGCGAGGCGAGGTTGACCACGTCGCCGGTGACCGTCAAGTGCCCGGAAGGGTCAGGTCCTACTGTGACCCAGCCGTAGTTTATGCCGATGCGAACGCCCAGCTTGATGTTCCTGGGGGCGAGGACCTGGTTGATATCATCAATTGTCGCGAGCATTTTCAAGCCGCAGGAAACCGCCCGGATGGAATCGTTTTCTGTCGCCTGTTTCACTCCGAACAGCGCCATTATCAGGTCGCCTTCGAACTTGTCAACGCGGCCGCCGTGACCTTCCACGACGCGAGACAACGCCTGCATGATTCCGTTGACGATCTGGTGCACATCCTCGTGGTCAAGACCCTCGAAAAGGGCGACGAATCCCTTCAAGTCGAGAAACAAGACCGCTACCTCGCGCCGCTCCCCCTCCCGCAGAGCTTCGATCTTCAGAGCGCCCGGAACCACTATGCTGGCTAACTTTGAGAGGTCTTTTTTCAGTAATTCCGACCAGTCTTCAGCCAACGCTCAAGTGTCTCCTCAAATAGTTCACAGTGTACAGTAAGCAGTTGTGGGTGGTATGTCCAGCTTGGTGGACATGTTTCTCCTAAATCCGCAGTCATTGAACAGAGGTCAGCATGCGCCGCAGGCGCATCATTCCAGCGAAAACTAGAATCCAGTAAGTTATGTAAAATCAAGATGTTCTCTGGATTCCTGCTTTCGCAGGAATGATGCGCTTCGGAACGTTCTTCGCCACAAGGGTGTCACTATTTGATGCTGTGCGGACAGCCTAATGGTTCCGCTCACCGCAGCAGTATCATCTTAACCATCCGCGTCTGCCCGGCAGCCGACAGTCTGACGAAGTAGAGCCCGCTTGACCGGTCGGCTGCATCCCACCCCCGGCGGTAAGTTCCCGCGGGGAGCTTTTCCTGCGCCAGAAGCTGAACCAGCCGTCCGGAAAGATCGTATATGCCGACGCTTACATCGGCATCAGCGCCCAGCGCAAATTCGATTTGAACGACGCTGTTGAACGGATTCGGATGGGGCGGATTGAGGACGAAGCCGTCGGGAAGCAGGGCGTCGGCCGTGAGGGTGATGAGCTTTAAATCGTCCGTCGCATAAGTTACAGCGTCGTCATCCGAGGTCTGAACTCGGTGTTCACGTTCGCCGTCCCAGATCCTAAACAACAGCGATTCGCCAAGGGTGCACCCGTCGATGGCCTTCGTGGTCGGGTCGTCCTCCCAGACGGCTGCCCCCCAAGGACTATTCCCTGCCAGCGAGACACCTCCCACGCATAAACCTGCTTCGGTAAAACAGCCAAGCTCCGCTCCCTCTCCAGCCTTCGGGGCCGCTTCTATCAACAAGCTCATGTTGTCGGCGGTGCGTGAAACTGACCTGAAGTGCTTTAGGGCAACAGGCGCTAATATCACGGAACCTAAGGAATCGCCGTCAGTATTCCAGACCAATTCCACGGCTTCAGAAAGCTTGACCTGGAAACCCTGGCCCGGTTCGCAGGGACTCATGTTGCAGAACTCGCGGTCCGGCAGGTAAAACTGACCGAAGCCGTTCTTCGCGATAATCAGTTGCCCGGCAATGTTCCGAAAGGCGGTTACCGCGTCGATCGTCTGGTTCGGGTAGTAGGCTATCATACTCCACCCCGCGGGCAGCGGGAGCGGTCTGTCAGCGGGAATGGGGTCGCCGGAGAAATCCAGCCCGGCTCCATTGCGCATCTTAATTTTGTATCCCTGAGCGCTGGACCACTCGTCCAGCCACCAGAAGTTGCGCGCGGGCCAGGAAAAGATGCCTGAACCAGCCTTAATTAAAATAAGGTCTTCCAAGATAGGATCCACCAGCGTCTGCATGTCGGAGTCATAGAGGTCAACGTTGCAGGAGTTCATTCCCCAGCCGGCGGCAAGATCGACGGTCAAGGGCACCGTAACGACCAACTCCACTGCGGTTATCCCGTCCTCGGTGAACAATTCATCCCCTTCAAGGACGGAATACCGAACACTTAACTCGACCTCTTCATCGCAATCCCAATATCGGAAGGAGAATGCTTCGTTAATATGGAAGCCTTCGACAGCTACCGTGTTGGCGTCGTCCATCCAAGCAATGAGACCAATCGGGTCTTCGCTCCAGTTGGACGCGCCGACACACAGTCCGCCTGGCGTGAATATCCCGATTTCGTCTTCAGTTTGGGGCTCCATTTCCAGATCGAATCCAATCCCTTCGATGAGGAAGCTGTGGTCGCCGCCGGTGTTTTCCGCGAAGACAAAGTGAGGCTCGGGATTTTCAACGCCTAAGACGATAGAATAGAGGGTGTCCCCGACGCCGGCAATGAGCTGCGTGGGCGCGATACATCCGGGTATCAGTCGGAAGTCCTCATTCAGCTCGCCATCCTCGTTAAACAACGACCAAACCTCCACGGGGGGGTCGGCATTGATAGAGTCTCTTGACACTCTCCAGCGCGTGGACGAGAATCCTTCAATTCCCAAAGGACCCCACCGGTTCACGCCGGTGATGAGCGCTCCGTTTTCAGTCCAGACGCCTTGGTTAACGCAGTACAATCCGCGTTGACCATCGTAGCGAACGACGTCGTTTGCGGTGATTTCGCCGTTGGGACTTCTTATCCAGGTGTAGCTGTCGGCGTTCACTCGGGGATAAAATCCCGTTTGACTGAACACCCAGGGATTGCCGTCGGGATCCAGGGCTATGCTGGGCCAAGCCGTCGGAACGTCAATGGAATCGAGGGACCAGCCGGCGTCAGGATCCTCTTTTATGCCGAGCCACATGGATTCATTGTACCTATCGATAACGGTGAAATAAACAGGGCCGTTATCGACAGCTTGAACGATGGGGCTGACGGCGGTGAGGTTGTAACTGGCCGGCTGGTCGCTGACAGCGCCGGTCTCTTCCGGTCCGTTGTCGTCAGGGGTCAAGGTCACGCCCAGGGAGTCCACTTCAACGTCCACCCGCATAATCAAATGCTCCCATAGGTCGTCTGCCGGCTGTTGGTAGATGACCCAAATGTAGTCCTCGAAATAGGGCGTCATGTGCGCAAAGACGCCGACATCTGACAACTCGAAAGGACCCACCTCATCGCGTCCCGGTCCTGGGGGTCTCATGAGTTCAGTAGCCACCACCACAACATCATCCTGCCAGTCGCCTCCCAGACAACTGCACATGTGTATGGATTTGCCGCCGTCATAGTGGTTTTCCCAGAGGACCACGTACAGGCCCGCGTCGTTGACGCCGCAATCCGTCCAGACGATGGTGCCTTGAAGACGTTGGTCGTTCTCAGAGACGATCCTAACGTTCCGCTGCACTTTAATCCCAGGGTCATCAACCACCCAGTAAATCTCGTACAGCCCATTCTCAGCTTGGTCGAGGAAAGCGTTCAAGATGATTATGTAATGAATCTGACCATCAGCCGCCTTAAAGGCGCTGTAGTTGTAAGCGGCCGAGCCAGCCCCGGTCAGGTCGAATCCCTCCGTAAAGGGGCTCCAACTGGTGGCTGAATTGGATGATGTGGACACCTGGGTTGTCACATCCGAGGTCGCCGCCGAGCACCAAGGGCCTAAAAGCACCGCCAGTGCCGCAATGAGTACTAAACGAAGGTGTGACATAATGCTACCTCCTGATTTTTTTTTAAAAACGCCGATGTCTCTTGCTTCTTTCCAACTTACAGACTTGTCAACTTGTCAACTTGCCAACTCACCTGAGCAGAACTAATTTCACCATCCTCAGCTCTCCATTCGAAGAGAGCCGCGCGAAATACACCCCGCTCGCTGCATTGTCCGTCTGCCAGACGACGCTGTGAAATCCGGCTTTGAAGCGACCGGAAGCAGCCGTTTCCACTTCACGGCCGTTTAGGTCGAAAATCGACAGCCGGATGTCAGACGAACGGTTGAGCAAAAAGTCCAGTTTAACCGTGTTGTTGAACGGATTGGGATGGGGAGCGGTCAGCGAAAACTCTGAGGGAGCCAGGGCGTCCGCGTCAAGCGAGAGAATTAGCAGCGCGTCGGGAGTGTATGTTAGGGGCAAGTCATTTATCTGAACCGGTTGTACGTAATACTCCTTTTGCCCGTCCCAGACCTTGAACGCGAGCGATTCGCCCCTCAGAAGACCATCTACGGCCTCGGTTGAGGCGTCATCACCCCAAACCGCCAGGCCCCAGGGTCCCTGACCGGTGAGCGGCGCCGCTCCGACGCAAAGCCCGGTTTCGCTGAAGGCCGCCATTTCCACCTTCTCACCGCGAATCGTCGCAGCCTCGACGAGAATGCTCATATTGGCGTCGGAGTTCGGCAGCGGCGTGAAATGCTGGATGGCTGTTTGAACAGACAGACTGAGGTCAGCGGTTTGCCCACTGTCAACGTTCCACATAAATTCCACCGGCTCGTTCAACTTCACCTGATATCCCTGTCCCGGTTCGAGGTCGTCCATGTTGCTAAAGTCGTGTTCGGGGTTGTAAAAGTGCCCTTCGCCATCCTTTGCCAGAGCGAGGACCTCCACCACGTTGGAGAATGCCACCCGCTCCGCCAGCGGCACAGCGGGATAGTAGGCGATTAGGCTCCATCCGGCCGGCATGTCAATTGGCGTATCGGCGGGGATTTGAGTTCCACCCAGGCTGAGTGCGGAGAAGGTCTCCATCTTGAGTTGATAGCCGCGGCTGTTGACCCACTCGGTCAATCCCCAGTAATCCCAAGCCGGCGCGGTGAATAAGCCGGTTTCATCTTTGATGATGAGCAGCGGCTCCAGGATTGGCGCCAGCAGCAGCCGCAAATCTGGATCCAAGGGCGCGATGTTTGAGGATATCATGTTCCAACCCGGCAGGAGTCCGATTTCGAGGGTGTTGAGAACCGTCAGGCGCACACAAGTGATGCCTCTCCGACGGAATACCCGGTCGCCTTCGATAGCCTCGAAGTTGGCAAACAGCTCCCGCTCACCCTCGCTGTCCCAATAAAGGAAGTGAAACGGTTCTCTTTCGATAAAACCTTCAAGCACCTCCTCAGTCCACTCGTCATCCGCCCAAGCCACCAAGCCTGTTGGCTCTCCGGTCCAACTGCTCGCTCCGACGCATATCCCTTGCGGTCTGAAGGCGCCAATTTCATCCGCTTCCCCGACCTCCATGTCCAAACCAAACAGCACCTCCTCGATTAGGAAGCTGTGATTGTCGCCGGTGCTGTCGATGAAGGTGAAGTGGGGGAGGAAAACGGGTTCCTCACCAATTCCAACCCCAGTCAGCGCAACGGTCAGAACGTCGTTTTCCGGGTCGTCGGATATTATCGACAGCGACCCGTCAAAGCTGCCGCATTGGCGGGGAGTGAAGAAGACCTCCACATATAATCGCTCCCTGGTTCGCGGCCTGATGACCCAGACGGAATCCACGCCGCCGGAATCCGATTCAATAAAGAAATTAAACGGTTCTCCTGAAGTGAATATCGAAGAGATAATCAAGTCGGATTCGCCTCTGTTTTCTATCCGAAGGTATTGCGAGACACTCTGACCGATTGAGACCTCACCAAAATCGATATTCTCAGGACTTACCACTATGACGGGCGCCATAAGTCCTGTGCCATACAACGGCACTAAAGCCTCGCCTCGTTCCTCGTCGTCGGTTCGGATGGTCAAGGTTTCCTCAAACCTGCCCACGTCATCCGGCTCAAAAAACAGCGTGGTCTGGTGATTGGAATTGGGCTGGAGGACAAATCCGCTGGTATCCACAAGGAAGAGATTACTGGAGGTGAATAAATCCAAAATAGTTAAGTCAGCGCCGCCGTTGTTGTAAATTGTCAGCGTCCTCTCTACTCTGTGGTTTAGCCTGGCGCCGCCGAAGTCTATACTGCTGGGACTTAAACCGACGCGGTACGTCACGCCGTGCAGCGGCACGATAAGTTCAGCTTGGGAGGGGTCGTCGGATATTATCGTCAGAGCCCCATCAAAGCTGCCGAGTTGCCGCGGCGTGAAGAAGACTTCCACGCAACGACGTTCCCGTTGTCCCGGTCTTATCACCCAGGCAGAATCCGCTCCGCCGGAATCCGCCTCACAAAAAAAGCTAAATGGCTCGCCGGAAATGGACAACGACTCAACAATCAGGTCTGAGCCTCCCCTGTTTTCTATCCACAGGTTTTGCCTGACGCTTTGACCCAATGATGCTTCACCAAATTCGATATTCTCCGGGCTTACGCAGATAACAGGCGCTGTGAGTCCTACGCCATGCAGCGGCACGGTCACCTCGCCTCGTTCCTCATCGTCGGTCAGGATCGTTAAGGTCCCGTCAAATCCGCCGACTTCACGCGGCGTAAAAAAGAGCGTCGTCTGGTGACAGGCACTCGGCTGGATGACAAATCCGCTGCTATCCACGCTGAAGGGACTGCCGGAGGTGAACAACTCGTCAACGGTCAAGTCGCCGCCGCTGTTATTGTAGATAGTCAACATTCTTTCAACAGTATGGTCGGGCCTGACGCCGCCGAAGTCGATGCTGCCGGGACTTACGCCGACGCGGTACACCGCGCCCTGAAGCGGCACGATAAATTCGGCTTGTTCGGGATCGTCGGATATTATCGTCAGCGACCCGTCAAAGCTGCCGCAGTGGCGGGGGGTGAAGAAGACCTCCACATATAATCGCTCCCTGGTTCGCGGCCTGATGACCCAGACGGAATCCACGCCGCCGGAATCCGGTTCAACAATGAGACTGAACGGCTCGCCTGAGGTGAATATTGAAGAAACCGTCAAGTTGGCGTCACCCTGGTTGCCTATACTAAGGGTTAGCCTGACGCTCTGGTCAATCGAAGCTTCGCCGAAGTTGAGATTATCAGGGCTTACGGAGATTGCGGGCTGAGCTGGGAGAATGCGGGTGAATGAAAGGATCGCGAGAAGCGCGAGCGAGAGAATCTTTATCGAGACGTTCCTGATAAAACCGACGCGCGAATGATGTCCGGAGAACATAAGTCTATCCGCCCTTGCGTTAGGTGTTTTTTAAGAGGGATTGTTGATTCAAAGTTCGTCTCACCAAATGTGCGTCTCATACGCGGTATTGGGTGAGCGAGACACTGTTTCTAAGCTGGCAGTCGGGAGAATGATTAAATATATGATAATTATCCTGCCTACTCAAGTAAAAAAATTCTATATTATTTCTATTAAGGGGTGCATTTTCTTTTTTACAACGGAGGTAATGCGTCGAAGATGCATCATTCCAGCGAAAGCTGGAATCCAGAATGAGTTAGGTCTGGATTCCCGCTTTTACAGGAATGACAGCAAATGACCAAATGAATTTGCACCCGGTAATAAATGGGACCAGAATTATTTGGGCGTTTGCTGTCATCTCCCAGAAAATATCCCTTGGCTGCCGCATAGGTCGAGCACAGTTTTAGGCTCAAAACGAGGCTCACCTCTCAGCAGCCCGAGTCCATCGAACCACCGGAGAGGTGAGCCCTTATCAGCCGGCAAAGGTCAAGCGGAATATGACTCGCCGGAAGCCAAGTTAGTTACGCAGATTTACTTTAACAAAACCAGCCTCGAAATCCGGGTACTGCCGCTTGAAGCCGCATGAATGATATATACACCGTTGGTCAGTCCCTGGGGCGTCCATTCAGCGGAATGCCAGCCCGCGCTGACCACTCCCGACATAATGGTCGCAGCTTTGCGCCCGCTGACGTCGAAAGCGGTCACCTCCAGTTCGCCGTCCTCAGGCACTCCCACGCAGATAGTGGTTGTGCTGTTGAAAGGATTCGGGAAGGAAGGCTTCAACGTGAGTTCAACAGGCATCGGTTCAGTGAAGCTGAGAGCCGAGCCGCCGGAGCCGGCAAGTTGACCGTTGACGACATGTATCTGATCGGAGGTTTCGACGTTCTGGTCCGGATCATAGCGACAACCCTCCGCTGCAACATCCGTCACCGTCAGGATATAATCGCCGGTGGGATTGCGAAGATTGGGGGTTGTGAAGGTTACCTGTCCGGCGTCATTGGTGGTGCCTTGAACAGCGCCATTGTACAAGCCGCTCCACGCAGCGGAGACCAGCGCTCCGACGACCGGCGAGCCCGCCTCGGTCATTATCGTAACCACTCCCTCCGTCGAGACGTTTCGCTTGTTGACACGCAGGTTCAGGGTTATGTCATCGACCAGTATTATCACAGGTTCGGGCGTCGGTTGAATCTGGATGGGCACCGCGACTATATCCTCCAGCTCGCCGTCGCTCAATGTGAAGGAAGCGGTGTAGTTGCCGGTGTCACCTTCAGCGGTCTGCCAACTGAACAACGCGCTACCATTGCCGTTGTCGGTGAAGCTGAAACCAGCTGGAATTCCGTCCGGGTCGAGGGTGACGGTCAACTGGTCGCCATCGGGATCACTTCCAGTCACTGTGAATTCGACAAGAGCGCCGGCATACGCGACCACTGACTCCGGTGCATTGACCCACAGCGGAGGCTGATTGGGCGCTTCGCCCTGAGTGAAGGTCAGGAACAGATTATCGATGAAGAACGAGTCCAGCGCTTGACGCCCGACGGTGTGGTCGGCGTCGGTCACGCGAAGATAGTACGTGCCCACTGCCGCGCCGGCGATCGCGGCGGTCTGCTCAGCGTTGTCGTCGGCGGTTTTTGTCACCACGAGCAGATCAGTGTAATGTTGCCCGTCGAAAGAACCAGCCAGTATGAAATTATCTCCCTCATTGTTGACACTGTGGTAGGCTTCGACGTGCAGCACCAGATTGTAGCCTGTCGGCTGGAAAGTCCACACATGCTCCAGCAGGCTGTAGCGGGTGTTGGGCCGGCCGCTGGAAGTGCGCTCGGTCAACGTCTCGTAGGTGTTGTCGCTGGCGGTGGTGTTGGCGTAGCTGCCTTGTATTGTCCCTTGAAGGGTTTGTTCGGCAACGGCATAGCCAGTGGTATGGAGACTGGTTACGGAAATAGAAACCTCCACTGGCACTTCGACAATCCCGTCGCTCAAGGTGAAGGTGGCGGTGTAGTCCCCGGCATCGCCTTCGACGCTTTGCCATAACAAGGAAGCCGAGCCGTCTCCATTGTCAGTGAACTGCGCCTCTTGAGGCAGGTTCCCCTGATAGCTGATGGTCAAAGCGTCTTCATCAACGTCAGTTCCCGCCACGGTGAATTGAATCAGGCCGCCTTCGATGACATCGATCGGACTGGGAACCGAAGTCCATTCCGGAGCGTGGTTCACGTCGTACTGGTCAAAGTAGAAGGCTCCCATATCAGTTCTGGTTCCGTCCGGATCATAGGGCAAACTGGGGGCGCCGGAATCGATGCAGGGCGAACGGGTGTTGTCCGAAACTGGATAGTTCGTCCAGCTCAAGTGGTAGTCACCGTTGACGGAATTGACAAACAGCGGATCTGCGTTTATGTTCGTTCCGCCTCCCCCACCCTCGACATCAGAATAGGATATCGAAACGGTTCCTGTGATGGCTGCGGGCACGTTGTTCCAAAAAATGGAATTGGTTATCGTCGGGGTTGATTGATCGTAGGTGTGGATAGCTCCACCGACTCCGGCAGCCGTATTACCGACAACGGTTACGTGCGAGATAACTGGATTTGAGCTGTGAGTAGCGTAAATGCCCGCGCCGTTGGAGGTTGTCTGGCAGTTCTTGATGAGCAGATGGTCGAGGGTTGGGCTGGAGACGCTGCAATAGACGCCGCCGCCGTAATTGGTGTTGGCGTTCTGCAATGTAAAGCCACTCAGCACTGTATTAGCATTTTCACCGTTGGTGAAGACCGCGACGCTCCGGCCGTTCCCCTGGCAGTCGATAACCGTTGATTCGATATAGGAATCATCACCGGTGGAAAGGAAAAGACTTCCGACCACGATGTTCCGACCGGTGAACTCCAGCGGGCCAACATAGGTGCCGGGGTGAACCAGCACGGTGTCGCCATCAAGTGAAGCATTGATGGCTTCCTGGATGGTCGCAAAATCTCCAGGGACCTCGCTGCAGATGGGAGCGGTGTTCTGCTGCCAGGCATCAAGATAGTCTGCGACTATGGTTGCATGCTGGTTCTGGAATGCTGCTACAGCCGCATTATTTTGGTAGTCAACCGAATTGACAAAGACAGCGACATCCGAAAAAACGTCGTCTTCAACCGGGAAGATGTCGTCCCAGAAACCGTTGTTCCGGGGATTGGTCAGGTGCCAGGTATCCACCACGCCCGACTGGTTGTAGATCCAGTTGCACAGCGCAGTGCTCCGGTCGGAAAGCCGACTGCCAACATTGCTGTCAAATTCGAGAGGCACCGAGCCGGCGCGCACCCATAGAGGCAAGGTAACGGCGGCGAGAGGACTGCCGCACATCGACCACAGGATGGCGTCACCGGGGTCCTCATTGGCGGGGACACCCTGAACCACTATGACGCTGCGGGTGGTGGAGCGGCAGATGGCGGCTGAGTTGGGAACACAGCCGTAAGGATAGCCGCCGTAGGAGCCGTCGAACGGAAGGGGATAGGGGTCGAGAACGGCGCTGGAGAGGTCTCGAGCCACGTAACGGAAGATATATTGCGGGGTCAGAGAATCATCCTGCACTGCGTTGTTCCAAAGGAAATCAGCGCGGTCGTGGCGGTAACCACCGTAGGTCATTCGATTATCGAGAGGGCCGGAGTAGCTGTAATTGGAGCGCACGATGTAGCCGGCGGCGGAGTCCGCAGCGTTGAAACGGGTGTAGGTATAACCGCCGGTCTCGAACATCGCTGCGCCCCCGAAGGCATCAATAACACCGTAGTTGGCGTTGCCAGTGCGACCATCAATGTTCGTTGAGTCCAGCAGGTCTTGGAAGTCGTCCACGGTTACACATAATGCCAGCGCCCGCTTCATGATTTCACCGTCGTCGGCGCCGGCGCCCCAGCCGTTTGAGTCGGGGCCAGGGGGAAGATTATAGGAGTTCGAGTTCTCGATCGCAAACCCGGCCGCGTTCACCCCACCGAAGTATTCGTTGGTATTACCACTGTAAGTGTTGGCGATAAACGGGATGAAGTTGCCGCCGAGGTCCACGTAATGGAACTCCTGGTTGGCATTACTCACATCGCGGCTCTTCCACAGAAGCGGTCGGCCGTCAGGGGTGGCGAGTCCGGATGCCACGCCGGTGGTGCATTCATCTGCATAGACCGAAGTGAAAAACGCGAGACAGATGACCGCAGAAAGGATGGATGTCAGGATGAATCGTGTGTTAGTTTGCATGATTCTTAACTCCCAGATTTGAGTAAGGCGGGTGAATAGTATTGTGGGCTATGCTTTGAAGTTGCGACACTCTTGTCGGAGTGTACTCCTTTCTCTTTATTATGTCAAGAATTATGTGGCATTTATTTAGGGTCTGCTGAAAAACTTTCGGTTCTTTGCTGTTTCAAGTGGTCAGCTAAATATGTTAGTAATCCTTGGGGGCGAAGCTTGTCTTCGCCCGTATTCATTGATTTTGAAAAGTCCGGCGCACTTGATGGATTTTTTAATCGCTAATGTGTAATAACCCGACCAATGGGCGAAGACAAGCGTCGCCCCTACGAGCGTCCGGAGTGAACAGGATTTACTTTACCCACATGAAACAGCGAGGAACCCAAATGGTTCCTCGCTGTTTCGTGTAAATAATGAGATTTTTCGATGCGAGATTGAAATTATAGCGCCATAGGCGCGTCTTTGCGACCCCTGCGAAAGCAGGGGGAAGCAATCTCATGAGGTTTTCTTGAGAAACTGCCAAACAGCGCGTCCTTAACCGCGGTAGTGTTGAGCATCACACCTGTCCAAAATAAGATTTCGAAAATTCTAACTGAACAGAGATTTTAAA
>CAZCEM010000009.1:0-16007 GCA_964497555.1 uncultured bacterium | reverse complement strand
TTCCCGCTTTCGCGGGAATTGTCATGGTGGCTTCCCCACCACGGAAGATGAAAAGACCCCCCTTTGTATTTCCCCCCTGCAGATAGGGGGGAAAGGTCGGGCTCGGAGGCCCGACCTACGCGTTACAGGCGCTATTTTCTGGGAAATGACAGCTCGAAACTTCAGTCAAAGAAAAAGGCAGCCCTCGAGGGCTGCCTTTTTAACTCTGGTCTCTGTCGAGAGACTATTATCCTTCAGTGTTTTCCGTCTCGCCTGTTTCGGGGGGCGTCTGTTCTTCCGGCACAGCTCCGGGAGCTTTAGGTGTGCTCCCCAGGTGCTCGGAATTTTTCTGGGCTTTCTCAGCGCGCAGAGTGGCGGTCTCAGCCTTCTTGCGCGCCTCGGAATACTTGCCCTGCTCGTTCAGCATCTTGGCTTCTTGCAGCAGTGAGCGGGCTTTTTCCAGCAGTTTAGGCGAGTTGTCTTCCGCGCCGGCAGTGACAGCGGCTTGAATGGCGTCTTCAGCGGTCATAATCTCGGAGTCCGCGGGCTTGCCGCAGGAACTGACGAACATGCTGACCGAGACGGCGAAAAGGAGAAAAAGAAAGACCGGCATGAACTTCTTCATTGTGGCGCTCCTTAAAAAAAACGGGAGTTTGTTGCTTGTGGAGTAATAGTAACCATTTTTTATCTTAAAGTCAACATCTATGCCAAAAGGTTGAAGGTTTTCGGTTTATTTAAATGGTCACTCGACCTTTTCACGGTAAAATTATGCGATTGGGAGATTACGACTCAGCCTTGCACGAGCAACCTTAAGACAGAGCCTTAAAAAAACGGGCAGCCGCAGGGCTGCCCGTTGCTACTCTGGGGCACCGAAAGTTATTTGCTTGGGGTGGTCACCGTCGTCGTCACTGCCGCTGCCGTTGTGTCAGCAACCAACGTCGTATCGGTCGGAGCGGGAGGGATGCTTTTCAGACGCTCAGCCTCTTTCTGGGCATTGCCGGCGCTCACTATAACAGCTTCGGCCTTCTTGCGGGCGTCGTCAAACTTACGCTGGTCATTCAGCGCCCGGGCTTCCGCCAATAAGGAGCGAGCTTCCTCAAGCATCTGGGGTGTGAATTCTGCAGCACCGGCGGTGACAGCAGCACTAATCGCGCTATCGGCAGCCATAATCTCAGGATCGGCGGATTTGCCGCAGGAACTGACGATCAGGCTGGACGAGACGGCGAGTAGGAGAAAAAGGAAAACCACAATGAACTTCTTCATCTTTTCCTCGAAGAATAAACTGGCGAATTTGCCGCTTGTAATGCTAATTATTTTTTCTCCTAAAATCAATATCTCTGAAGCTCTAAACAGGCTCTTTTAAAAAATTTTAATACCATTTTTATAACTGAAAATGCTCTCCTCGACTCCGACTGATTCACTCATCCGGCAATTTTTTCCGACTGCCCATTGTTACCCCCTCATCCAACCCACCCATCTGCATTCACTTCTTCCTAACTAATTGATAATGCGCGACTAACATTTACTAGTATTAGTGGCACAGCGGTTGCTTTAAGACAATGCGAGTCAGAAGCCTTGTTAAAGTTCTGCCGTAGAGTTTAAGGATTTTTCCTCCGCTTTTCGCCATGATCAAAGGAATCTACCATTCAGCTTCAGGGATGCTGCCCCGTTTGACCCAGCAGGAGGTGGTGGCGAACAACCTCGCCAACGTCAACACCACCGGCTTCAAGGGCAGCACCCGCTACTTCCGCCGAGTGCTCAACAACACCCTCGTCCAGCAGGGGCTGTACAGCGAGCCGGGCAGTCTCACCGAGCTGGAGGAGAGCCTGCGCACCGACTGGACCGAAGGTCCCCTCATCGAAACCCGGAATCCCCTCGACGCAGCCCTCCACGGCGACGGCTTCTTCGTCATCCAGACCGGCGACTCCACCGAAAAAGTCTCCTATACTCGCAACGGAAACTTCGCCATCAACAGCGAAGGCGAGCTGATAAACAGCCGCGAATATAAGGTGATGGGCGAAAGCGGCGTCATCCGAATAACGGGCAAGCAAGTGGTAATACACTCCGACGGCAAGATTATCGTGGACGGCGAACAGGTCGATTCCTTGAAAATTGTCGATTTCAACCAGCCTTACACCCTCCTGCGCAACGGCTACGGCTACTTCACCCCCGCCGCCGGCGAGGAGCCCACCACGCCCGATAAAGTCGTCATCAAGCAGGGCTTTCTGGAGAACTCCAACGTCGAAGCGGTGCTGGAAATGGTCAACATGATAGAACTCAACCGCAACTACGAATCCTGCCAGAAAGCCATCCTGGCCCAGGACGAGACCCTGAGAAAAGCGGTGAACGACGTGGCAAAGACATAATCAATTACGAATTACGAATTATGAATTATGAATAAAGAAAGGGTTATTAAACTGGTAAAGTTCCTTTGAAAATAGCGATTCCTCCGCGTAGGTCAACCGTCTCGGTTGACAAGCGGGACGCTTATCCTACGCGGGAGTATGGATTCCAGCGGAAGCTGGAACCCAAAAAACGAAGGCTTTCGTCAGCCACCAGTGCCAGTTAAGACCACACTTTCGTTAGAATAAGGTGAACCCATGATACGCGCATTGCGCTCGGCATCCTCCGGGATGTACGCTCAGCAGTTGTACATCGACACCATCGCCAACAACCTCGCCAACGTCAACACCACCGGCTTCAAGAAAGCCAACCTGGAGTTCCAGGATCTGGTGTATCAGACGCTGCGCGGTTCGGGCAGCTCACAGGACGCGGCGATCCTCCCCACGGAGCTGCAGATAGGCCACGGCGTCCGCCCCGTGGCAATCCAGAGGAGCTACCAGCAGGGCAACATCCTGCCCACCGGCAATCCCCTCGACCTGTCCATCGACGGCGAAGGCTTCTTTCAAATAGCCAAGCCTGACGGAACAATTCTCTATTCGCGCGACGGATCCTTCAAAGTGTCGGCGGAAGGCACCATCGTAACCTCCGACGGCTACTCCCTCGATCCCTCCATAGTCCTTCCCATGGATACCGTCGATGTGTCCATCACCCGTGACGGCACGATCTCCGTCACCCTTATCGGCGAGACGGAACCTCAGACGCTGGGGCAGCTCGAGCTGGCGCGGTTCATCAATCCGGCGGGTCTTTCCAGCCTGGGGCAGAACCTGCTGAAAGAAACCGCCGCCTCAGGACCGCCCATCATCGGCAATCCGGGCGCGGAAGGCTTGGGGCAGGTGTCGCAGGGCTATCTGGAGAGTTCCAACGTCCAGATAGTGGAAGAGATGGTGGCGATGATAGTGGCGCAGCGCGCTTACGAGGTGTCTTCTAAAGCTATCAAGACCGCCGAGGAGATGCTGTCCATCGCCAACGGATTGAAGCGCTAAAATGAGAACGCTGGCCGCCATACTGCTTCTGGCAGCGCTATGGAGCGGCGCTGCCGCGGGCGTGGAGGATTTTCAGTCCTTGGCGGAGAAGGCGGTGCGGGATTACTACGCCTCGCTGCTGGACGGTCGGACCCTGCGGTGGGAACTGGAGTTTCGCCGGCTGAACGCACCGAAAGGCCGCCACTGGACGATAACGGGCGTTCGCGGTGAAGCTGGGGATAGAATTCCCCGCGGGTCGCGGCTGTGCTGGCTCGATGGCGAAGTGGACGGGCGGGAGCGTTCGATTCCGGTCACAGTGTTCATCTCCACCAGTGAGCGTCTTCCATTTGCAGCGGTGGATATTAATCCCCGAACGGTGATTGCGGACAGTATGATTGAGTGGCGCGAGGTCGAATGCGCCAGCCTGGGCGCCGCGCTTGTCTTGGACTCATCCAAGTTCGGCCTCGTCTGGGCGAAGACGCGCATCCCCGCCGGGACGGTGGTCGAGCACTCGCGGCTGGCAGAAGCGCCTGAAGTTCGCATCGGCGAGGACGTTACAATCTTGGCTCGCGTGGGCGCGGTGGAGATCAGAGCACCAGGGCGGGCTTTACAGGACGGCGGCTGCGGGGAGAGGATTCCGGTTTTGAGCCTGAGCACCAACCGGCGGATCTACGGTAAGGTGGGAATGAATAAAACGGTGGTGATTAAACGATGAACCGAGCGATTAAATTTCGGCTGCTCGCGTTGTTTGCAGCGTGTTGGGCGGGAACGGCAGTGGGACAGGAACTCGTAATAAACCATCTGCCTTCGCTGTATTCTGATAAAAAAGCCTATCAAGTGGGCGACATTGTTACCATACTGCTGATGGAATACACGTCCGGCTCCAACGCCGCGACTAACAACGCGAACTTCGAGCACCAGTTTGAATTTCAAGCCGGCGGCTCAGGGAAGCTCGATTTTATACCGGGCTTAGGGCTGACCAACAACATCACCAACGACCAAAAGTCCGAAGGCGGCACCACCCGCGAAGGCTCGCTGAAGGGCAAGATGTCGGCTCGCGTTATCGAGATGCTGCCCAACGGGCTGCTGAAGTTGGAGGGGCAGCGGGTGCTGGTCGTCAACGGCGAGCAGCAGTTGACAATACTTTCGGGTTACGTCCGCCCCAAGGACATCATGGCTGACAACACGGTCTATTCCTACCTGGTCGCTGACGCCTCGATAACCTATCGCGGCAAAGGGATGGTGGATCAAGCGACGCGGCCGGGGATAATTGCGCGGTTTCTGGCGTGGTTGTTTTAGTTTGTGCTTGCCCTGACAATTGACGATAGGGACGAGGTGGACGGATACTATTCTCATGCTTGGTTTTATCGTTCTCGGCAGGGGCTTTCGCTTGATAATAGCGGACTGAATGTACGCGCGCCAAAGTTTTGTGCAGATTCAAGCTCAAGGTAGTTCGGTGAAACGACTTTTAACAGCAGTTTTAACGGCTTTGATTCTAACCGCGCCGTCGTCTTTGGCGGTGCGGGTGAAGGACGTGGGGCGCTTCGCCGGCACCGACGCCGTCCGGCTCATAGGCTACGGGCTGGTGGTCGGTCTGGAAGGCACCGGCGACAGCCCCAAGAGTCTCTTCACCAACCAGTCGCTCGCCAACATGCTGGAACGATTCGGCATCAACATCGCCGGCGAGCGGGTTAAAGCCAAGAATGTCGCTGGAGTTATGGTTACAGCCGAAGTGGCTCCGTTTTCGCGGGCGGGGGCTCGGTTCGACGTCATCGTCTCTTCGATGGGCGACTGCAAGACGCTGCAGGGCGGCATACTGCTCCAGACCACCCTCACCGACCTGACCGGCGATTTCTGGGGCGTGGCAACGGGACCCATCTCCATCGGCGGCTTCAACGTCGAATCCGGCTACGTTACCGTGCGGCAGAATTATACTGTAGTCGGGCGGGTGCCCGACGGCGGGATGCTGAAGCGCGACGTGTCCAGCGGCATCAAAGAAACCGCCCATCTAACCTACATGCTGCGCAACGGCGACTTCACCACGGCTCAGCGGCTGGCGGAAGCGGTCAACCTGCGCTTCAACGACAGCATCGCGGTGGCGCTGGACGCGGTGTCGGTCGATATCGCGGTCCCGGATTCGTTCGCTTCGCCGGAGCAGATAGTCCCCTTCTTGGCTGAAGTCGAGAATGTTCATTTTGACCCCGACGTGGCGGCGCGGGTGGTCATCAACGAACGCACCGGCACCATCGTCATCGGCGAGCAGGTGAACATCTCAACGGTCGCAATATCACACGGCTCGCTTTCAATCACCATTAAGAGCACACCGATGGTCAGCCAACCGCCGCCGTTCTCGCTGGGCACCACTCAAACTGAGCAATATCAAGAGGTGACCGTCGAAGAACGCGGCACCGGCGTAGTGGTCATCCCCGGCACCTCGACCGTCGCTGATGTAGCTAAAGCCCTTAACACGCTGGGCGTCGCGCCGCGGGACATCATCGCCATCTTCCAGGCGCTCAATCGGTCCGGCGCCTTACAAGCTGAGCTGGTGATAATATGATCGAGCTTCTGTCATCGGCGCAGACCGGCGCAAGGGGCGCCGGCAAAGACCTGGCAGTCAAAGGCGACGCCCAAGAGCGCAACCGCGAACGGCTTCACAAAGCCTGCCAGGAATTCGAAGCCCTGTTCATAGCCTACATGCTGAAGGTCATGCGCCAAACCGCCGGCAGCGATAAGGAAGCCAACGGTTTGTCGATGGGCGCCAACAGCCCCTATCAGGAGATCTTCGACTGGGAACTGGCGAAAAAGCTCAGCCAACGCAGTCCTTTAGGCGTGGGCAGCGAGCTGCTGAGGCAGTATTCCGGTTCTGCGGAAGAACGCCCTGGTGTCCCTGACTTCGGTCGAGCGCGGGAACTGCCTCTGGGCAATTGGGAGCGGATTGCGAAGGGGTCTGGCGAGGAATACCGCCTTAACGCGCAAAAACTCGACAAAATCATCCGAAAAGCCGCTTCCAGGTATAATCTCGAACCAGAATTGGTCCAGGCGGTCATAGAAGCTGAATCGTCCGGCGACCCGCGCGCGTGGTCGATAAAGGGAGCCAAGGGCTTGATGCAGCTCCTGGACGACACCGCCCGCGAACAGGGCGTCGTGAATGTCTTCGATCCTGCGCAGAACGTCGAGGGCGGCGCGGGATACCTGCGCCAGATGCTGGACCGCTTCGGAGGCGACACCAAAATAGCGCTGGCGGCATACAACGCCGGTCCAGGGGCCGTTGAAAGATACAACGGCGTCCCGCCCTACGCTGAGACTATAAACTACGTGAACAAAGTTATCAATCTGTACCGACAGAACATACAAGAAAAGCGGGAGTCCGATAGTTCGGATCCGCTTAAGGACCAAGAATGAGCGAGCAGATTCAAAGGTTGATAGACCTTATCCGGGAAGAGGAAGAGGTGCTGGAGGAGTTTCTGGGCACCCTCACCCGGCAAAAGGAGTTCATCGTCAAGAACGACATCAAGTCCTTCGATGAGACGGTGCGCACCGAAGAAAAACTGATTGCCCGCATCCGCGAGTTGGAGGACGGTCGGGTGGAGGTCGTGAAATCCATCGCCAATCTGGAGGGCGTCAACAACGACCAGTTGACGCTGACGCGGCTCATCGAGCTAAACCTCGGCGAGATGTCCAACGAACTGAAAACCTTAAAGCGCACCCTCGCGGCATTAGTGGATAGGATTAAGCGCGCCAACCGCGTCAATCAATACCTCATCAAACGTTCGCTGACCTTCATCCAGAACAACATCGGCTGGTTCATCGACGACGACAACCTGAACATCATCTATGCTCCGACCGGTGAAAGGCGTTTGGGGAACGGCAGCAACCTGCTGGTGAACAAGGTGCTGTGATATGCCGACCATAGGCTCCATACTCGCCAGCGCCCGGCGGGCGCTGCTCGCGCAGCAAGCCGCCATCTCCACCGCCGGCAACAACGTCGCCAATGCCAACACCCCCGGCTACGCCCGCCAGCGCGTGGATTTGACTGCACTCGACGGACTTCGCACCGTTGCCGGGCAGTGGGGGCAGGGCGTTGACATAGCCTCAATCCAAAGCCTTCGGGATCCCATCGTAGAGCATCAAGTTCGCAGAGGTTTGGCTGAGCAGGGCTGGTACGACGCGGAACATCAACAGCTTTCCATTATTGAGTCCTATCTGGGCGGTCTGGAGGAGTCCGGTCTGACCAACGCGTTGGACAAGTTCTGGAACTCCTGGTCCGACCTCGCCGCGGATCCCGCCTCAAACGCCCAGCGGAACGTCGTGCGCGAGACCGCCGGCGGACTCATACAGCAGTTGCACAACATCGACCGGCGGCTGTCCGAACAAGACCAGCAAGTGGCAGATGAAATCCATCAGAAGCTCAACCGCGTCAATACCCTCACCGGGGAGCTGGCGAAATTAAACGGCCAGTTGGCGGGCACCGGCAATGGAACCGCGACTCTGGACGACCGCCGGGCCAAGATACTGGACGAACTGTCCACGCTGACCGGCGCCGAGTACCGCCAGCAAGAAGACAACACGGTGTCGGTTTTCATCGGCGGCGTGAATGTTGTATCCCGCAGTGAGATATTGTCGATTCGAGACGGTTTGGATTCCGAAGGTCAGCCGCTATTGTGCGCAGACAGCCGCGGAGGCAGCTCGCCGGTAACGATATCCTATGGCGAAGTCGGGGGCTTGCTGAACGTGCGCCGGGATGAGTTAAACGAGATGCGGGGGATGCTGAACGACTTCGCGGTGTCGCTGGTTCAAGAGGTGAACGCCGTTCACAGACAGGGCTACGGACTGGACGGAGCAACCGGTCGAGATTTCTTCGACGCGGATACCACCAACATCCATGACATTGAACTTGACGAGAATATATTGCGCAATTTGGACACCATCGCAGCTTCGGGAGACGGGCTGCCCGGCGACAACTCCAACGCCCTTAACATCGCTGAACTGCAGACGCGGCTGAACGCCGACGGGCGCAGCCTTAGCGATATCCTGCGCTCAGCGGTGATCTGGATTGGGGCGAGGACGGCTGAGGCTGAAGATCTGTCCGAAGGCGCGGCGCTGGCATTGCAGCAGGCTCAATCCTGGCGGGATTCCGTCAGCGGTGTGTCGCTGGATGAGGAGCTGGCGTTGATTGTTGAGTACCAACATGCTTACAACGCCGCAGCTCGCATTGTCTCCCTGGCCGACGCCATGATGGAAACACTTCTGACCTATTTGTAGGAGCCTGAGCGGTGAGAATCACCCAGCACGGCATGATGCGGGAAGTTGTCGCCAATATAAACAAAAGGCTGGACGCGGTTCGGACGGTTCAGAGCCAGATGACCACCGGTCTGCGGGTGGCAAAGCCCTCCGATGATCCTTCCGGCGCGGTGCAGATCCTGGAATTGCAAGGCACCCTGAACCGTGACGACCAATACAACCGCAACATCGACAACGCCCTTGGCTTTCTGAATATGACTGAATCGGTGTTGGGCGATATTCAAGACTTGCTTATCTCCCTGCGGGCGGACGTGGTTCAAGGCGCCAACGGCAGCCTAAACGAAAACAATCAACAGGCGCTTTCGATAGAGATGGACCAAGGCCTCCGCCAATTGCTGCAGTATGTCAACCAGCGCTATCACAATCGCAGCCTGTTCGGAGGCGGTTTGGGCAGCCAGACGCCGTATCAGGGCGTGGAGGGTGAGGACGGATGGCTCGCTGAAGTCAACAGCACTTTCCACCAGCCTCTTAAGCCGATGCAGCAGGCGGTTGATGAAGGACGACGGATGGAAGTTACGCTGGCAGGGGACGACCTGCTGGACCTCGGCGAGGGAGACTCGATTTTCCAGCTTATGTTCGATATGCGGCAGGCGCTGAAGGACAACGACATTGAAACCCTGACGCAGGGTCTGGACCGCTTCGACAACGCCATCGACCGGATTTCGTCCCTGACCTCGCTGGTGGGCATACGCACCCAGACGCTGATGACTTTGCAAGAGAATTACAACGACAAGCAGACGCTCGATAAAGAACGAAAATCGCAGTTGCAGGACGTGGATCTGGTGGAAGCGGTGACCCGCTTCCAAGAGGAGAGCAATGCCTACGAACTCGCGCTACGCACCGCCGCCTCGGTTATACAGCCAAGTCTGGCGAATTTCCTGAAGCTCTAACATCAGCCCGATTCTTCTGTGGCTGGCGGCTGGCGGCTGGCAACGAAAGACCAGCGAAATAAGAGTCAATTCCTCCTTTTTGTTCTTTAGTGCGCTTTGTGCTGAGGTTCTTTCAGAAGGCTGGAGGCTGGGAGCCGGAGGAATTCTGCATTCTGCATTCTGCATTTCGATGCTGTGATTTGAACTCTTCGAGATACCAAGATAAGCAAGTCAGTCAAATAGAAAGGGAATGACATGCCCTTAGTCAAGTCAAGCTCGACCAACGGCCCGCTAAATCCGGACTGCAGCGTAATTTTGTCGATTCGCAACGGCTCGGAGACGGCGCGGGATTGCATCGAAGCGCTGTTGGTCGATTCGAGCCGCGCTGAGTTTGAGCTGCTGGTCGTGATTCCCGAACGCAGTACCGTCGAGGACCCGGTCTGGCGGGGGATGAGGGAATATCTTGCCGACAAACACGACGCCATGCGACTGCAAGCCCAGCGGAAAGGCGACTCGGCCGCCCGCGCAGTGAACCAGGCTTTTCGGGAGGCCCGGGGCAAGTATCTGGTCCTGCTGCGGGACGATGCCCTGCCCATCCCTGGCTGGCTGGACCAGCTGCTGCAAACCGCCCAGAACGAGCCCGATGTTGGCGTCGTCGGCGCCCGACTGCTGAATCCGCTGCACCGCCTCATCCAACATGCTGGTATTATCTTCAACCTGCGCCGCGAGCCGATATTCATCTACCAAGGTTTTCCCGACGACCATCCGAAGGTTAATCAGCGGCGGGAGTATCCGGCGGTTTTAGGCGTGGGGATGGCGATAGCGCGAGAGCTGTTTGCCGGCCTGGGCGGCTTCCGGGAGGAATTTTCGGATGGCTTTGAGGCGGTGGATCTCTGCCTTAGGGTCGCGGAGACCGGTCGGAAAGTCATCTATGAACCCGCCTCAGCGCTGTTTTATTACGGCGAATCGGGCGGCAGGATGGCGGGCGGCAGCGCTCAGGCGCGGATATTCCTGGAACGCTGGGGCTGGAAGGTCAGCTTCGACTACCAGGCCGTGTTCGCCGGGGACGGCTACGAAGCAGCGCCCCAGAACGGCGGATACGCCTTGAAACCCGTGGGCGTGAATCTGAAGCGCGAGATGGATCTGGCGCGGGAGGATTTAAAGTGCGGCCGCCTGCAGGAGTCCGTCGAGCGTTACGAGCGAATTTACAACCTCGTCCCCCATGCGGTGACCGTGATGCGGTATCTGGCGCGGTTGTATGAGAAACGAGGCGATTTCGAACGTGCTCTGACCATGCTTCTGCGGCTGGCATCCTTTGAACCGGGGGCTGAAGTCTTGATTCGGCTCGCGGACGTGGCGCTGAAGATGAAACAGTACGAGCTGTCGCGCCGCTTTGCGGAAGGGGTGCTGGAGGCGGTTCCCGAGACTGGACTGAAAGCCGCCGACGCCCATACCGCGCTGGGAGACGCCTGCTATAAGATGGACCAGTTGGAACGCGCAGAGCGCGAATACCAAGCGGCGTTGACCATCGTAGTGGAGCATCCCCGCGCACTGACCGGACTAGGTACCATCGCCCTCGGCCGCAAGTCTTACGCAGAGGCGTTGACCTTGTTCGAGCGGGCTTTAACGAGCCACCCCCATCACGCCAGGGCGATTCTGGGCAAGGGTTTGGCTCATCTGGGGCTGGGCAACTCTGAATACGCGGCCGATTACATCACGCAGGGCGTTCGGCTGGAGCCTGAGAACACCTGGGCGTTGACTTCGCTGCTGCCGCTGTTGTCGCAGGTGAACCGGCTGGAGACTGCGGAGCAGTTGCTGGACAACTATCTGGATCTGTTTCCTGACGACCCGCCGATGCTGCTGGCACGCGCGGGAGCAGCCTTTGGCAAGGACGATTTCGACAAATGCCGCCGCTGCCTCGACAAGGTCCTCATGGTCGATCCGATCAACACCAGCGCCCTCGAGTTGGACCTGGAACTGGCGAAGGCAACGGCTTCAACCCGCACCGTCTTTGCCGAGGCGATCGCCTGATATGAAACACTACCGAAACATCCTCATTCAGATAGCGCGGCTGGGCGACCTCGTTCAAGCCTGGCCTTTGGTCAACCGACTGATTGAGCGCGACGGCGAAGGTCAGACCGCCTTACTGGTCGATGAACGGCTGGCGGACATCGCCGGAATGATGGTCGGTCGGGAGAACGTGATGGGACTGCAAACACAGTTGCTGCTAAAAGCCAGCCTAAGCTCCTCGCTCAAGCAGCCATGGCGGCTGGCGCGGCAGCTTGAGGAGCGTTTGTCAGCGCTGCACGCCCACACCGTCCTCAACCTCAACTACCACCGTGCGGCGGCGGCGATAGGTGAAGCCATTCAATCAACCCAATGGTTAGGAGCGCGCTATCTGGACGTGGTCACAGGGCAGGCCTCCGACGTGCAGCTCGCGGAGATTTTTCGCGTCAACATGGGCGTCCGCCGCGGCAGCCGCCACCTCAGTGACATCTGGCGGGACTACGCGGGTCCCGAGGGCTGGGTGTTTGACCTGGAGCATGACAGCACCTTTCGACTGCCGCCCACCGGCTGGAATCCGCTCATACCGCCGTTGGATTACGTCGGCTCAGGACGGTCGCTGTTGAGCGATAGGGGCTTACACGGGGAGTCGCCTTTCGCGCTGATTCCCGGCGCAGGGCTGCCGGCGAGGCAATGGCCCGTCTGGGCGTGGCGCCTGGTGGCGCAAGAATTGACTCGCTGCGCTCCGGTGGTTCTCATCGGCGTAAAGGAAGAGGAACTCCTCGCCGAGCAGATCATGTCAGGGCTGAATCAGACGAATCGAGACAATCGGGTGGTCTCCTTATGCGGTTTGACCGATATGCGCAGCCTGGCGGGCGTGTTGAGCGAATGTCGGCTGGCGGTGGGCGTGGATACCGGTGCGCTGCATCTGGCGGCAGCGGTGGGAACGCCGTGTTTGGGACTTTATTACGGTTCAATGCACTTTCGGGAAACGGGACCTTATGGACCCTGTCAGATGGTGCTGGCGCCGGAGCGAGCGGATTATCCGTGCGGGGAAAGCGAGATGACGGAGGACTACGACGCTGAAATACACCTGCCGGCAGGGGCGGTCATTACGACGCTGAGGGCTTTGTTTCAAGGCGAATCCTCCGAAACGCCGGGAGTTCAGTTGTATGAATCCGAGCTGTCCTCCGATGGTTTGCATTGGGAAAAACGACGGGCGCTGGAACGCGCTCCCCTTACGATGAACAGGTTCGCCTATGTCGTCTGAACATAACATTGAACTCCGCGCCTGGCTGGAAAAGACCGAGCCGGAGCTGGCGCGGACTCTGGCTGCATTAACCGACGACGCACGAGTGACGGTGCGAGCCGCGCGCTGCGGTTTGCCGACCGCCGCGGTGGAGGGCGTGAGCCTCCACAGCGAATACGATCCGCGGCGTGAGGCTGAGGGGCAGGCGAGCAAAGGTTTGGAAGGAACCGCCGCCGATGAGACGCTGTTGGTCTTCGGCCTGGGATTGGGCTATCTGCCGGAAGCCTTGCGTCATCAATTCAGCGGGGCCATCATCGTCGTCGAGCCGGATGCGGCGGTGCTCAAGGCGGCGCTGGAATCCCGTGATTTGTCCTTCCTAAAAGACATGAAACTGTTATGCGGGTTGACGCCAGAGGCGGTAGTCGATAACATACAAGAGTTATGCAGCGGACAATGGCGGCAAATAAAGCTTATCTCCCACCCGCCCTCGCAGAAATTGCAGCCCGATTATTACCGCGAAATAAAACGCTTGATAAACAGTCGGCGGAATCAAAACTTGGGGCGGCTGGGAATACTGGTCGTAACGCCCATCTACGGCGGCTCGCTGCCCGTGGCGGGCTACTGCGTCAACGCCTTTCGCAGGCTGGGACATCGGGTGGAGGTCCTCGACAACTCTATCTACGATCAGGCGCGCCTGCAGCTTGACGCCATAACCTACAACCTCCAGCATCGTAAGACCCTCAGCGGATTGTTCACCACCCTGATGGCGGAATCCATCACAGCGCGAGCCCTCGAGCGGGCGGTCGATCTGGTGTTTCTGGTGGCACAGTCGCCTATGACGCCGGAAGTTGCGCGGGAATTAAAGCAGCGGCGGATACCGGTGGCGTTCTGGTTTGTGGAGGATTGGCGCGTGATGCCGTACTGGAAGCAGGTGGCGCCGTTGTACGACTATCTGTTCACGGTTCAGAAAGGTGAATTCTTCGACCGGCTGCACAGCATCGGCGTCAAGCGCGTTCATTATCTGCCGATGGCGGCGGATCCGGAAATCCATCGTCCGCTGGACTTAAGCCCCGCGGAACTGCGGGAGTTCGGCAGCGACGTGTCGCATGTCGGAGCGGGCTACCACAACCGACGTCAGGTCTTTGCGGAATTGACAGACCTTAACTTCCGGCTGTGGGGCACCGGCTGGGAGGACGCTGCTCCCCTCGCAGCGGCATTGCAGCGCGGCGGTAGGCGGCTTTCGACCGAAGATACAGTCAAGGTGTTCAACGCCGCCAAGATAAATCTCAACCTGCACTCCTCGCCCTTCCACGAGGGCGTCAATCCCGATGGGGATTACGTCAACCCCCGAACCTTTGAACTGGCAGCAGCGGGAGCGTTTCAGTTGACCGACCACCGTCAGTTGCTGTCAGAATTATTCGAGCCGGGCTCGGAGATAGTCGTCTTTCGCCACGAACGGGAGCTGCGAGGGCTGATTGAGCATTACCTCCAGCACCCGGAGGAGCGTCTGACAATCGCCACCCGCGCGAGGCTGCGGGCGCTCGAGTCGCATACCTACGAACAGCGGATGGCGGAGGCGCTGCATTTCATCTTCAGTTACGAGTCCATGCCGGCGGGGCGTCGGCATCCCGACCATATCGACAACCTGCTCGCGGCGGCTGAAGGCGACGACGAGCTGCTGAAGCTGCTTGAACGTTTCCGAGACGGCGGCGTCATAACCTTAGATGAAATCATCGAAGACATCCAGCGGCGAGCCGGCGCCCTGACCCGCGTTGAAACTGTTTTTCTGTTGATGTATGAATTCCGACGCTGGGCGCGCGAGAAGGGGGCGGTGTGAGCGCCTTCGACATGGCACACAACAGCGGGCGCTGCCTGCTGGTGCAGTTGGCGCGGTTCGGCGACTTGATGCAAACCGCGCCGGTCGTGGCTGGTTTGCGGAGGGCTGGTTACGATGAAGTGCATCTGTTGGTTCAAGAAGATCTAGCGTCCATAGCAGGACTTATCGAGGGCGTCGAGAGAGTCTGGACACTGCGACGGGGCGAGTGGCTGCGTGTTCTCCGCAGCCGCCGTGCTTCGCTGCTCGACTGGATGAACATGATTCAAAATGAAACCGCAGCGATTCGAGCCGTTGAATTTTCCAAGATTGTCAATATAACACATTCCCGCGAGAGCGCCTATATCACATCGCTTTTAGGAGGCGAAAGGGCCGCGGGCTTGGTAGGAATGCGGTGCGGCATGCAGTCGGTCAGTCTGTGGGAAGACTGCTTTCAAGCCGCTATCCGACGGCGCTCCGCCAATCGTTTCAATCTGGTGGATTATCACCTGCGGTTAGCGGGAGTCCCAGGCGAGGTAACGAGCGGTTTTAGCGTGAAGGTCGAGCCGCAACTTCAGGAGAATTTCGCCGAGGAACTGGGACTTGCAGCCAAGGAGAGGAAGCTGGTCATCGGCTTGCAGTTGGGCGCTAATTCACCGCTGCGAACCTGGGGCGTGAACCGATGGTTCGACGCGGCGATGCACATCAGCTGCAAATCCAACGTGGTCTTTGCGCTGTTTGGATCCGCGATGGAAGCGTCTTTGGCTGAAGCTTTCATCGATGGCTTTCGCGGAGCAGCGAAGTCATTCGTCGGTCGGACCACCTTGGAAACCTTGCCGTCGCTGGTAGGACTGTGCGGCTTGGTTCTTGGCGGGGACACCGGCACCATGCACCTGGCGGCGGCGATGGGCGTGCCGACTATATCGGTATTCCTGGCGATGGCGCGTCCGCAGGAAACCGCGCCTTACGGATCCGGGCGGCTGGTGTTCTGCTCCCGGCGGGAATGCTGTCCCTGTGCCGAGCAATCGAAATGTATGCAGCCTCGCTGCCACGACGACGTGCCGCCCGAAGCGGTGGCGGACGCCGCGCTGGGGATCCTCAGACAAAGACGCGGCTGGAGTTATGCTCCGGGCAACTACCGGCTGCTGAAGACCGCCTTCAACGCCGAGGGCTTTCAAATTCTGACCGAATTGTTTCCGAACTTGAATGCACGCAGCAAACGCAAGACTTCATACTCTCGGTCGGATCAGGAGCTGGAACTGCAAATGGGAGGGCTGAGATGAGAATTGGTCCGACAATTCAAAACAATTTACCAAGAGTGCCGACTGCTGTCGTTCCCGCGAAAGCGGGAATCCATAAGGACTTGGGCTGTATTCCCGCTTTCGCGGGAATTGTCATGGTGGCTTCTCCACCACGGAAGATGAAAA
>CAZCEM010000008.1:1921-16338 GCA_964497555.1 uncultured bacterium | reverse complement strand
GCCAGGTGTCGGTGATGTCCTCCAGAACGTAGAATGTATCCGCTAAGAACACATCGTTGGCATAGGTTTCATCGGAGGCGGTGAACCACTTGATCTGAGGAATGTTCGGGGGATTGTTCTCGCGGAAAAAGGTGCGGTAAATCACCGGAGATTCCATGCCGCGGTCATCCACGCACTTCACGTAAAATACATGCTCGGTAATCTGACCTGCTTGGGTCAAAAGATAGACCGTGTCAGCGGTGGCGACCGTCAGATGCCACTCATGCTCCGGAATATAATCTATGTAGTACTCCGGATCGGCGATGGCGGCGGCGTCGATTATATCCGCATACATGAAGTATTCAACAAAGCCGTCCGGGTCGCGGCCCTTCCAGTAAATCACCGGCGCGTAAGCGAAGGTGTCACAGTTGGCGGGAACGTTCGAGAATTCCACCGTCGGCGCGACGTTAGGCGTAATGTCGCCTTCCATGTTGCCGCCGCAGCCGATGAATAGCCCCGTCCCCATGACCGCTGCCAGCATCAACGCCAGACTGACGCCGCCGGCATGGCGCTCACGCCTACTGAAAATCCCTCTATTTGTCCTATCCATGTATTCCTCTCAGCCTTTCCAGTTCTTCGAGAAGTTCGCGCTGTCCTTCACGGGTTTGAACATCCGCTTCAAACGAGGGATTGAGATAATCCTTCACAACTTGCAGGGACTGCTCAAACTCCCCCAGGTAAAAATAGGATGCGGCTAAAACCAGCCGAATGTCGATGAAGTCGATGCTCGGCTGATGCAGGAACCGCCAACCGGGCTTGGAATTCATCAATGACAGCGCCTTGTTAACCGCACTTTGGTAGCCTCCCTGCTGGTATTCGACAAAAATCCAGCCTCCCAAGGCGTCGTAATGGCTGGGATCGAGCTGCCAGGACCGGCGGAAATAATCAGCCGCCTCTGTCAGCGTTCCGCCTCCCTTTCCAGCGCTCCAACCGGCGCCGTTGTACGCGTCAACGCGGGTGGCATTGTCCTCAAAGGCGTTGCGAAACGAGTTCAGCGCTGAAACGTAATCGGCGTTCTCGAAGTAATCCCACCCCTGCGCCAGTAAGTTGGCTGGTGCCAAAGGAGCGGTTTCCTCGTCGTTCCCGCCGCATCCCGATAGTCCGACGGCTAACAACGTTGCCGTCAATATTACTGTCCATCTCATGAATGGATTATCCCCAGCTTGATAGCGATTTGCCGGCATCAGCCTATCTCACCAGCAACAATTTCACAACGACGGCATGCTCCGCCGTTACGAGCCGCGTCCAATAAATGCCGGAGGGCAGATAGACGCCCTCGTCGGACAGTCCGGCCCAAGCCAAACGATGCTGCCCGGCGGCAAATTCATCGTTCACTAAATAAGCCACCCGCCGTCCTGTCAAGTCGAATACCGACAGGCTCACCGTCCCCGCCTCCCTCAGGTTAAACACCAATTGGGTCGATTGATTGAAAGGATTGGGATAAGCCCTAAGAATTGTATAATCGACCGGCGTTGGAGCGCCGCCGCCGTCAGTATCGACTTCACCTAACGCCACGATAAAATGACCGTCGAGGATGGTCTCACCGCGAATCCAGCCGTCCCGCCAACCGCCCGGCAGCCGGGTGAAACGTCCTTCGTGAAGCCGATACACCGCCATCCGCGACAGGTCCACCGCTTCCAAGCCTTCGACCGGCAGCTTTATCTCAATCTCCGCCGGCCTTGCCAGCGCTCCTTCAAATCCCTGCAGCCTGAACACCGACGTCAGCGGGGACAGGTCATCCGGCGCGTTCGCGGATAAATCGCAGTCCGCCACCAGACACAATTCCCGTGAAGAGGAACCCGCCCGAAGGTCCACGTGACCATCCACGCCCACCAATGAGAGCCGGCCGGCGCCGCCGGGTTCCACAATCTTCAAGTTGAACGTCCGCCCCACCTTCTGAAGGCGGTCGCCTGTCAAGGTCGCCTCCACCGTCAGAAATATAACGGCGCTGCCGGAGGCTCGCCAAGAGCCGCGATACCAGCCGCTTGCGCTGTCGAGCGGCGAAAGCGCCAAATATGAGGGTTCCCGCGACTCAATCCCCAGCGAACACACAGGAGCCGTGACAGGATCTTCAATGAATCCGACAAACACATCCAGCCAACGAGTAAAGGCTGGATTTTGGAAGACCAGAACGCTTATTTCCGGCGATTCCCAGCCCCCGCTTAAGGGACCGCCAAAGGCGCCGATGTCGTTGACAACGCTGCCCTTGGAGGGAGGAAAGAAGTAGTCGCGGTTGGAAGGTTCCGGGTTTCCGGCGTCAATCAAAGGCGAGCGGGGCTCTTCCTGCAGCTCGAAATTGCCCGCAGACGCATCGACGAAGCCGGGCTCAACGTCGAGATTGGAAGCGCCTCGGAAGCCGCCGTCTATATCACAGTAGGAGACCAGAATGTTGGCCTCCGGTCCGTAACTTATCGACGGTCCGTTGTTGCTGTACACCACCGAGTTCTTCAAGGTCGGAATCGAGCGCACCGCGCTGATTATACCGCCGCCGCTGTTGTTGACGATGGTGTTGTTGATGATTTGAGGATTGGATTCCTCAACGACGTAAATTCCGCCGCAGGCGCTGTCGGCGACGTTTTCGTAAATCAGATTGCTCTGGATCCAGGCGTCGGCCTGATACTTAAGATACAATCCTCCGCCGTACCAGGAATGATTTCCGAAGATCCGGCAGTTGGTGATGCGCGGTTTGGAATTCAAGATATAAATCCCGCCGCCCTTGCGAGCGTAATTATCGGTTATTTCGCAGCCGATAAGACGGGCGCCGGAGTTCTCCATAAACACTCCCCCGCTGTTGGTGGTGTCAACGGTCAGGTCAGGGATGCCATTGTCCCGGATGGAGGAGAACTGAATGGTCGGCGATGACTCCCGAACCTTGACGCCGTCAAGGGTATGGAATATCTGGCAGAAGGAAAGCCGGGTGGCGTCGGAATTACTCAGTTCGAGTCCCCGCCAGCGGGAGGCGGTCTCAGGGGTGTTGGCTCGCGGCAGGAATAAAATCGAATCCGTCGGCAGTCCGACCGCGCGCAGTTCCCCTTCCACCTTCATCACCGCACCCGGCTCGAACAGTATCCTCGCCCCGGGTCGAATCCGCAGGCTTTCATGTGCGGGAACCTGCACGGAATCAAGGACGATATAATCCGGCGATACGCCTGCCTGCCAATCCCAGGTGCCGCGAACACTGCCGAATACGTAGCGTCCCGGCTCAGCCATCCCCTGACCTCTGAGAGCGATTACCGCCGGATGAGGCCAATTGCTCCGCAGCGTCAGGGTGGCGGTGAAGGTTTCCAGCGGACGGGGGGGATGGAATTTTACAGCGATGCTGTCGATGGAGCGAGGCGCGATGGTGAGACCGCCGAGGGGCAGCAGAGCGCTGAAGGACTCAACATGGTCGATCCGAGCTTGATCCACCACCAGCACGCTGTCGCCCTGGTTTTCAATCGGCACATAATAAGTCGAGGTGTCCCCGTCGAAATATACATAGCCGAGAAACAGATAGAGGGTGTCCATCAACACCTCCATCCGGGGACCTTTTCCTACGCCGTGAAGCCTGAGGACCAGCGAGCTGTCGTTGGTCGGGATAGTGGCGGTGCCGTCGTAAATATCGGGCAGCAGCGGATAGAAGGAGATATTAATGCGAGCGCTGTCGCGCGGTTGGATGCTTCGGTTCGGAGCATCGACGCTGAATTCATTGCCTTGAACCGTGGGGTCGCGGGTGATGCTCAAGACGCTCTCGCCGATGTTTTTTAAATAGATACGGCTGGTGGAAACCTCTCCTATCTTCTTCGTTCCAAAGTCCAGAGAATTCTGGATAACGGAGTGGGGATTGATACATTCGCCGCTCAAGGCAAGCTTCGGCGGCGGTTGAATAACATCGCTGGTGATGAAGACCACCGTGTCGGCGAATGTTCGTAGGGTGTCCGGTTTGAAGTTCAGCGCCACCTTCAGCCGCTCGCCGGGCTCAACCGGCGACAGACGAAAAGACGGCACGCGGAAGGTATCGACTTCGGTGGAATCGGTTGAGAAAGCTGGGGAGCTGAACTGCATGTCATAGATGAACAAGCGGTAGTGCCCCCGGTTATCAATGTTGATTTCCACTGATTTCTGGGTGTTTATCTTCGTTTGTCCGAAGTTTATGCGGCTGTTATTGGCAATTTGCATATTATAGAACCAGGGAACAGAAGGCGTGGCTTCCAGCGTGCCGCCATAGGCGCCCATATTAATGAAGTTATCCGTCTCCTGCCCCGGGTTCATGCCGGGGTCGCCAGCGTCGATGCAGGGGGAGTATTCCTTGAGGTGCAGATCCAACGCGGCAGGATCTACACTCCGAAACATCGGATTCTCGGCCTTGTTCCCGGCGCCGGCGAAAGGCTCGCCTTCCTCGCGGATATTGGAATAGGATACAACCGGATGAGCCGACTGCGCCCGCGCCAGATTGGGAAAGTAGTTGTCGCCCGGGACAAGGTTGTTGTCCAACAAATCCTGAGTATTGAAGTTCGCGATGGTATTGATGATGGTTGGATTGGCATTGGCGCCCAGAAACAGGCCTCCGCCCCAGCCTTCCGCGTGGTTGAAGGCAAAGGTGCAGTTGGTGATGCTTGGACTGGCGTTGGATATGAAAACCGCGCCGCCGTACTGCTCGCAGCTGTCCTGGACAAAAAGGCTGTTCATAAAATTGGACTGCGAGAACCAAGCGTAAACCGCTCCCCCGTCTCCGGAGGCCTTGTTGCGGATAAATTCGCATCGGCGGACATCCAGCACGCTCGATTTGATGTATAAACCTCCGCCGTTGTTTTGGGGCCATTCACCGCGAGCCCAGCCATGCTCGATGCGGCAGAAAACCAGTTTGCAGCCGCGGACGGCGTTTTCAAAGCGAAGCCCCTTCCAGCGCAGGCTGTCCACTACCGGTGAATGAGCCGTGGTGAAAACCACTCGCTGGGAATCGTTTCCCACTGCTTCCAGAAGTCCGTTAATGACGAACTCGTAAGGACCAGTAAACTCCACCCGCACCCCCGGACCAATCCTCAAGGTGTCTTCCGCGGGCAGGATGATATTGTCCGTCACGTTTATAACGCCATCGCTGGCAGTCCACTCCCCGCCATTCAGCGTGCCGCTTACGTCAAGCGCCGACGCGGGGATCGCGGTGATTGAGTACATCATCAAGGCCAGCAGGCCGGTGAGCAGCTTCCGCTGATTGACTGGACTTTTCACCCTCAAACCTCTTTTTGCTTTATGCCAATCCGACAGCCGGGACTTCCCGCCTGTCGTATTACAGCCATGATTAGACGCTGTGTTTTAAAATCCCCGTCCTCCCATCAGACGCGGTCTTGATTATTGACGCGCGGCATGAATCGGGAATGATCTACTTGCCGAACAATCCGCGCAGTTTTACGCTCAAGGTGAAGCGGTGAACCGGACCGAGCGTGCCCAAACCCGCCCAGGCATAGTCCACTCCTATACCGTATTCCGGCAGCTTAAGCCCCAATCCCAAAGAGGCGCCGTCCAGACAGATGCCGCCTTTCTCGCTGATGACGGGGTATTCGACAAAGGCATCGCGGTCGCGGTTCTCTTGATATTCAGACCAAGTGTAGCGCTTCCAGGCGTTGGACTTCTTGCCGATGCGCAGAGCCAGCATCCCCAGGTATTCGTATTCACCGCCGGCAATGTACTCCTCAAGATTGTCGTTGGGATGCACGAATTCCCCCGACAGCAGCAGCCGGTGCGGCCCCTTTTCCATCGCCACAACAGAAGCCCCGAACTTGAAATTCATCGGCAGCGGAAAAGGCGAAGTCTCAAACTCCATGTCGGGTCCGAAATTCTGGATCACCATCCCGATGCAGATGCGCTTCCAGCCGGTATTATAGAAGGTGCCCACGTCGGCGCCCCAGCCGGTGGCGCTTCTATCCGCCAATTGTTCATTAAGATACTTAAGCGTTACGCCGACCGAGAACTTATCGGTGAGTTGCTGCCCCCAGGATACGCCGGCGCAGATGTCGCTGGCGTAGAAGGTGCGTCCAGTGCCATAGGGCCTCTCAGGGGTGGTTTCCATGATATCGCCGGAATACATCGAGGTCACCTGCACCCCGAAGACGCCATTCATCCGCGGCAGGGGCCAAACACCGCCGACATGACCGAACTGCAAATCCGCCGGATAGTCAATATATGAGAACAGCGCCTCCGGCGTCTTTAACTGCAGCAAGCCGGCGGGATTATAGTACAGCGCCGAGCCGTCATCCGCCACCGCGGTGAACGCGGCAATACCCACCGGCCGGGCGCACAGCCCTATCTTCAGAAAATTAAGACCGGTGGTGCCCACCTTCGCTTGACCGAAAGCCGCCAGAGGCAGCATGATCAGCGCCAATGTTGCGACCCTTTTCAACCGATTCATTAAAACCAACTCCCAAAGTATTCGTTTACCGCGACAACGAACCGAAATTTTCCAAGCCGACGCCCGGCTGCGACACGGTCGTCTTTGACTAACGGATGACCACGAGCTTGCCGACCTGGATGTCCCCCTTGTTCCCTTCGGTTTTATCCTCAACTGTATAAAGGTACATGCCGGAGACCACCTGCTGCTTGTTGCGGGAGTTCAAGTCCCACGATTCAGCGTAATCCGCGTTCCAGGTGGCGTTCAGGTCTCCTCGGATGTTGTGAGGAATGATCTGCACCAGATCGCCTGAGACCGTGTAGATACGAATCAGGCATTCCTTTGGCAGGTTATAGAAGAAGATGCGCCGGTCGGTTTGGGGGTAGAAATCTTTGGTGCCGTCGTCGCGGTTCTCCCACGAGATTCCTCCGTGCAGCCGCCGATAGTTTTCATTGGCGCGATAGGGATTCGGCACCACCTGCACCTTCTTGCGGTCGGAGCCTGAAGGCGCCAGATAGATGGCGTTGGCGATTTTAGCCGATTCCAGCGGCTGGGTGCCGGTCTTGTAATCGCCGTAATCGTAAGCGGTTACGGCGTAGTAACGGGGAATCAGCGGATGCGCGTCGCGGACGATATAATAGTATCTCCGGTTCTCGGTATCAAATATCAGATTTCTATGTCCGGTGAAACCAATGTTGCGTCCGACCGCCTTTCGTCGCAGATGGATGCCGGAAATCACAGTCTCAGCCGGCAGAGAATCCGGCGTCGAGACGGGACGCCACGCCAGCGAATCGTTGTCGCTGTATAGCGAATAGTCGATGCGGTCGAATTCATCCATGAAGGAGAATTCCTTCTCAACCGCCACGTTCGCCACGTAGATGCGGTAACCCTCGAAGTCCCACTCCCTTGAGAAGGGATCGGTATAGAGGCTGTCTTCGGAGGGTTCGCGGCCCCAAGTCAACACTACGTTGCGGGTTAAGAAATCAGCGGTGAAGTCGAACAGCAGCGTGTCGTTGTCCCAGACTTTTAGCGGTTCCGCCAGATTGCTCAGGTCCGGCGCCGGAGGCGGCGGGGGACCCTGAAAGTCGGGATAGCCGTCCCCAAAGTCGAGTTGACCGTTTAGACGGGTGTATTCCAATTCTTCCGGCCGTTCCAGCGCGTCCTCAGTGGGAGACAAATGCCCGTCGTTTTCGCCCGGGTCTTTGCCGGGGTAAGGCACGGCGATCTTTTCGCCGCCTATCCATTTATAAGCCATCATTCCCACCATCGGCGCGAACAGCCCATCTTCTCCGACGTCTTCGCCGTACCAGCCGTCGCCCGTTTCGAGGATTCCGTCTCCTTCCGAGCCGTCAGGATCGTTGGTGCCTGGGACACCGTCGTTCCCCCAGTCGTGGATGGGGGTGTCAATCATAGGATTGTCATAAACCCGCGCCGCCCAGTCCGCGTTGTAGCGCAGCCCGTCGAAGTTGAACAGCGACGGATCGATGACCTCGTCGGTCGGCTGGTAATTGCTGGGATTGTGGAAGTTGTCGCCCGCCACGTAGGCGATGGTCATCGAGAACTTCTCGCCCGGATTTAAGCGGTAGATGCGGTTGCCAGCTTCGTCGATGTGGTCGAAGATGCCCAGCGGTCCCCACGACAGCAGGTAGCGGGTGTCATAACCGTTGGCGAGGTTGTTGACATAATCGGGAGGGGTTTCATCATCGACGCCCGGTACTTTCCAGTCGTGGCTCTCAAGCACGATGGTCGAGTCCCACCGGTCGTAGAATACCTGGGGATTGCTGTTGATGTAATCGGCGTCGCGCACATAGACTTGGTCGTAGTCGAATTCCCGGTTAGACAAGATGAAGTATTTCTTCACATCGCCCATGGGGGTGCCGTAGGTATCGGTCCAACTGCCGGGGGCGCCGTCGTCCTTCCAGGAGGGTCCAAAGTCTAGATCGGCGTCGCCGTTGGAAATCCACCAGTTGAACGACGTTTTCAGCTCCGGATTAGGCGCGCGAACTACCCGCACACCGGTAACCGCTGGGCAGGTGAAATCAGCGCCCGAAGCGATGTCATGGGGGCGGCCGTCGTTGTCGGCGATCCAGGCGGTGTTGATGAGCGAACGATCCTGCTGGCCGTCGGGGCGCTCGTAATAGTACCACTGCTGGAAGCCGCAGATGTCATCCGTGTGGCGGTCAGTCTCCGAACGGTGTCCCACGTCGGCGTCGATGTAAAGCCCGACATAGAGGTTTTTCAGGTAGTTGCCGGCGATGTTCTCGATTTCCCAGTCGATGATGATAAAGTTCTGGGCGTAGTTATAGGTCCAGGCATAGGACTTCTGGATGATTTTTACGCCCAGCGGTACGTGAGGACCGTCGATGGGGTCATCGGTAACGTAAAAGTTTTCCTTGAGGGTGTCGGCATAGGAACAGACAAAGTCTTGCTCCGACACCGCCGAATCGCGGAAACTCCCTATGAAGTTGCCCAGGCAGTCATACTGGAGCGGCAGCGTGCTCCGCTCGATGATGCCGTTGGTCTGTGAGTAGGTGACGCCTTCGCCGGGGAACATCTCCCGCGATTCCGCCAACCAGCCGTCGGTGCCGACGGAGACGCGAGGATACTCATAACCTTCAGCCCGTATCAGCGCTCCCAGCCACAATGCGCCCATGAACAGGTATTGCGTTCCCGAACCGCCAGGATACTCGCACTGAGGCGCCCACTCACCCGGTCGGCAGGGATCGTCGTTCGCGTCGGTGCGGCTGGGGTCGTTATTGCCGAAGTAGCCATAGTTGGTGACGTTGATCCAGATGTTGGAGCGGCGATGAACGCGGTTGTACATGTTGATCTGGGAAATGTCCGTTCGCGCCGGACCCTTTTTCGCTTCGACGCCGTTGTCGTTGGCAGGAATTCCTAAAGCGCTGTGAGCCTCATTCGGCAGGCTGAGAAGGACGACCAGCGTCAAAATCAGCCCAGCGCGGATTCCCCACCGGAATAGTTGTTGCGGTGCCAAGATCCCTTTGTTCACTATATACCTTACTAAGCTTCGGGAGTTGTCCGGCGAAAGACCGCTCCCGCCCTTGATATTCTAACCTGCCGCCGGAGCAAACCAGCGTTGAAAAAACTACTGCCCCGCCCCCGGTCCGCCATAGGCGCCCAGGTCGGACGGCGAATTGTCAGCGTTTTTAATCGTCGGATCGCCGGCGCCCCGACAGGGAGAACCCGCCTTGAGATGGAAATCACCGGCTTCAATGTTCACGAACATCGGATCGCGCTGCAGATTGGTGAGCAGATCGAGAGCGGTTGAACCTGAAATGGACACCGAACTCTTGACGTGATCCCAGAAGCAGTTGTATTGGATCACCGGCAGAGACGTCAGACGGGCGACGAGGCCGACGCCGCCTCTCGAGAGGTCCCCGTTGCCGGCGAAGATGTTGTTGCGAACGTCCGGCGAGGAGTTGTTTTGGCAGTAGATTCCGAAGTAGCCGTTCCCGACTATAGTATTGTTGATGATGACCGCGTCGGAGAGGTTTTCCAGCCGGATGCCGTCCACTGCCACACCGGTGATGACGTTGTTGTACAGCCGCGGACGCGAAGACTCCCGCACATATACCCCGTATCCGGCGCCGCTGACGATTCGGCAGCGCTGGATGAGCGGCGAACTGTTGAACTGGCACAGCACCGACGCAACGGCATTGTTCTCAAAGCGAGTGTCGGTGATGGTCGGGGATGATTGATTGTGGCAGAGAATGCCGACCGAATCGGAGAAGCTGATGACGCAATGCTGGATGGTCGGATCGCCCTGGCTGATTGACACACCCCAGCGCGCGTGCGAAATTGTGGTGTAGGTCAGGTTTAAATCACATTCATTATTATTCTCGGCGTTGTAAAGTATGCCGATCCACGAACCCGGCATGGGATTGGGCAGCGCTGAGACGAATCTCACCGGCGCGGCCGCCGTGCCGGCTGATTCCAGCCTGCCCATCACGCGCAGGGAATAGCGTCCTTCAACCCGCACTTCCACACCCGGTTCGACCACCAGCGTTTGACCACGTGGCAGCAGCGCGTCGTAGCTCATATAGTAGGGGCTTTTAGAGGCCTCCAGTCTGGGAATTGTAATGCGGCGGCGGAGTTCTCCGGGTCGGTAGCGGTAGGATTCAATTCCCAGTTCGATGCGGGTGCCGTCGGGGTCATGCGGAGCGTCCAAGCCGCTGGGTCCGGCGTCGATGGCGGCGGACGCCGAGCTGAGCGCGAAATTTAGATTGGCGGGAGCGATATAGGAAGGATTAAGTCGCAGATTAAACTTATAGTCGCAGCTATCGAGGTTCTCGTTCACCTGCGCGATGCGCCCCAAGGCCGTGGGAGCGTTTTGGTTGAATTCGCCTGAAAAGTTCGACCAGACGATATTGTATCTCAGATTGAGGTCTGCGCGCGGCGGAGCGTTTTCACCGACTTGACGACAATAAACGCCGTAGTCGTCGTTTTCGGAGATGATGTTGTAACGAATGATGGGCTCGGCGCTTTCCTGCACGAAGATCCCATGTCCGGCATTGTCGTAGAAGTTGCAGTTTTCGATAATCGGCTCGGAAAGAGAATCGCAGTGCGCGCCGTGGAAGCCGCCCCGGAAGAAGAGGCACTTGCGGATGGTGGGGCTGGAGTTGAACATGGTAACCGAGCCGTATTCATACAGCGAGCTGTCCAACTGACCGCCGCCGGTCTGCCGGTAATGATAGCGCCGGCCGTATTTGGCGCCAAAGAAGAACCGGCAGTATTCAAACATCGTCCCTTCGTCGGCGTCCAGCAGCCAGATGCCGTCCCAGTCGCCGCGCGCAGGGTGTTCCCTCCCGGAGGTGAAGGTGATGGGCATGTTGGCGGTGCCTCTCGCGATCAGGGTGCCTTCCACATTTATTTTAGAGGCAATTTCATGACCTTCAATCCATTTCGGTTCATCGAACCGGATCTCCACTCCCGGATCAATGCGGAGCACTTGCCCGTCGGGAACCCAGATACTATCCACGACGAGGTAAGGACTGCCAGTCAGATCGAGTACTCCAGTCTTGGCGCCCGAAATCGGATTTCCGCGAAATCGAGCCTCTGCTGGATTATTGTCATCACCGCATCCGGCAATGAGCGCTGTCAAAGAGAACAAAAACAACAGTCTAAGAAGCCGCTGCATCGAGGCGCCTCCAAGTTCCCAAAATTTGCTTCATTCCCCACATTCGATCCCCTCGACGACGAAGTTGGCGGCATCCGCCGCCTCGTCGCAGCCCGGAGATCTCAGTCCGGAACGAATCGAAAGAGAGCTGACAGGGAGCGGTCATCCGACCCTGCTGATATATAAATCGGTGCATTTTCTTTTGAACATTGAATAAATGCGCCGAAGGCGCATCATTCCAGCGAAAGCTGGAATCCAGAGGGATTTGGGGCTGGATTCCCGCTTGCGCGGGAATGACAATTACTGTCTAATAGATTCTACCCCCATTAATACATCAATCATCCCTGCCGGAACCGAAGTCAGAATTATCCCTCTCCCGCAGGTCCATTCTGTTTCTGAGTATGAAATATAATGAATGCCCCTGTTTATAACCTCCACCCCGTCCGCATTCTTTGGACGGGCAGGGACGCCCCTCCTGCTGAAAGGCTGTTCTCAAAGGAACAATGCTTAGAACGAAATGCCCACCCGGAACAGTATATTACGAGGCGAGCCGAAGTTGCGCGGATTGGCGTCGTAATTTGCCCGGTTGGATCCCGGATTGTAGGCTGGATTCTCCGGATGAACCGCCTTGGTCGGGCTGCCGGTTTCACCATATACGCCGTATATGTTGCGCTTGTTGAACAAGTTGTTGATGGTGAAGCCGATAATAAGCTGGTTGCCCTGCTGGTTCTTGGCGAGACTAGCGGCGTTGATGGTGTAGTATTTCTCAAATTTCAACGTCGTGGTTTCATGCCAAGGGCGGCGTGCCGAGTTAGGCAGGATGAGATTTCTATCCTCGATGCCGGTGGTGTAGGTTGAAGGCGTATAGGGCAGGCCGGAGCCGAATTCCCATTGAATTGTCATCTGCCAGTCGTCCGGAAGGTAGAAGCCGAACACCTTCGGGTATTCACCGCGGGCGTAGAGGATTGTCATGTACAGGTTGATCTTATGGGTTTCATCCCAGTCCAGCGGGTGCTCATCATAGTTGTAAGGCACGTTGGCTAATCGCGCTGTCTGGGCTTCCTGCTGTGAAGACGCCTTGCCGAAGGCATAGGAATAGTCGTAGTTGAAGGTGAAGGCGTAGTGGTTGGCGGGGCGCTTCTCGATAGACATCTCAAATCCGCGCATGCGGCCGTAGTCGATGTTGGCATAGCGGTCGAGGGTCAGGTTCTTCCACCGCTCGTCCTGGGTGGAGATCATGTCGTACTGGTCTTTGTAGTACCCGGACACGTCGATTACGACGTAATCGGAGATCTGGTTGTTGACGCCCAGCTCATACTGCACCGTCTTCTCGTATTCGAGGTTCGGATTGCCGATGATGGTGTTGGCGTTGAAGTTGGCGGTCGCTGACTTGTAGAAGTATTGGAAGTTCGGCGCTTGGTAGAAGTGCCCGTAGTTGAAGTACAGCTTGGACTGCCGAGTGATGGGATGCGAGATGCCCAGCCGGGGGCTCAGCCGCCAGGTGCCCCGGCTGGCGTAGATGGCGCCCGGCTCGTCGTTGGCGACCCGCTCGCGGAACTCATTGACTATCTTTTGGTCGTGGATGATGAAGTCGCTGCGAAGTCCGGCGTTCACGATAAGCCCTTCAAATTCCATCTTGTCCTGGACGTAAGCCGCGCCTTCGACGGGTTTGTAATCGTAAAAGTCGCGCACGCCGCCCCTCTCGGGCCAGAGGCTGCCTTCCGGCAGCGTGGCTTCGCCCGTATAGAGTAAATCGGGCAGCATGATAGCCTGCATCTGGAGGTCGCGGTATCGAACTTCCAAGCCGGTTTTCACCTCGTGGTATTTAGAGACCTGGCTCTGGATGTCGAACTTGGCAGTGTATTCCGTCGAAACGCGGTCGTACCAGTACGATGTCGGATCCCAGACGTCCGGATTCAGGAAGTAATCGGCTCTGTTCCATTGCCCGTCGCCGTTGTAGTCGATGTACCATTCCTCGTCTTCCTGGACGGTGTAGTTTCTCAGGTTGAAAACCGGTGATTCTTTATCGTTAAGGGTGCGGTTGATCCAGGTGGATTTGCCGGGGATGTAGCCATAGATGTCTGCAGGCCAATCCGCCCCTCGCAGGTCGGGATCGAACATGTATTCAATCGGCTGAGATGGGTCTGAGTTGAAGTTCCAGTTTCTCGGCCGTGTGAAGAGTTCGTACTCGTCAAACATCTGGTTGGGCGGGTCGTATTTTCCGTTCAAGGTCATATCTTCGCCCAGATGCCAGACGCCCGCGCCGGTCTGCAGATTGGCGGAGGACGGCAAATCGTACCAGATTTCCCCGGGATCCCAGCGGCCGTTGAATTCGCCGGTAACCGGATCCGGCTCGTCGATGAACGGCTCACCGGTATCCCACCAGTAATCGCCATCGATGTATGGTTCGTCCACGTCAATGGCGTTGCCGCGGTTGTCGCGGTATGCCAAATCCCGGCGGTCAACCCTGCCGTTGCGGTTCTTGTCGTCGTAGCCTTCGGAGTAGTCAAACCGTCCGTTGCCGTTGACGTCAACAAACGGTTCATCCTCATCCCAAAGGTAGTTTCCGTTCAAGTCCTGCCAGGGTTCCCAGGGATCGTAAGCGCCGTTGCCGTTGGCGTCGATGAACCGTTCTCCGTCCCACTTCCCGTTGCTGTTCCAGTCCTGCTCCGGCAGTTGGGGTTCGGCCGGATCCCACCGGCCGTTGCCGTTGACGTCGCTGTAGGTGTCCCAGGGATCGAACACGCCGATGTTATTTTCTCCGGTCAGCGGGTTGACCACGTCGATCCACGGTTCAGCGGCGTCGTAGATTCCGTTGCCGTTCAGATCCACCCAGTCTTCGCCGTACTTGTAGCCGGCCTTCTCCGCAATGGGCCT